>QMQC01000080.1 GCA_003648875.1 Actinomycetota bacterium | reverse complement strand
TGCCATCCAATCCTAGACCCAGCATCGATCGGGCCAATCACTCGCCTCACGCGAGTTGGATCGGTTTGCGGCCGGTTGACGACTCCAACGTCAGGAAGAACCCGGACAGCAAGGGCAGCCGAATGTGCGGCAGCTATTCCAATAGAGACGAAGGCGAATCGAGTGCGATTCCCACCGACACGACTCTTCTGTGACGGTCAGTCGCCGTTCAAGGACTCCTCCACCGTCGCCCTCAGCACGCTCAGGGGCATGCTGCCTCCGCCGAGGATGGTGTCGTGGAACGCTGCGATATCGAGTGTCCCGGCAGCAGCGGTCTGGTCCCTGAGATCGAGAATGGTCTGCATACCGATCATGTAGCCGGTCGCCTGTCCCGGGTAGACCATGTAGCGCTCCACCTCGTGGGACCACTCACTGATCGTTTCACTCATGTAGTCGTGCGCTGTTTGGTCGGACCAACGCATTGCGTGGATTCCGGTGTCGACCACGAGACGAACCGCCCGAAGCAGTTCGAGCTCGAGTCGGCCGATGTTGCCGTAGGGGTCGTCTTCATACAGCCCGATTTCCGAGGCCAAGCGCTCTGCATAGAGGGCCCATCCTTCGATGAAGGCGTTGTACTCCACAAAGCGTCTGAAGGTGGGAAGGCCTAGTTCGCGTGCGATGGCGATCTGGGTGTGGTGGCCGGGTACTGCCTCGTGATAGGTCACGGTCGGCATGATGTAGACCGCAACGTTGGAGCCGGCGCCCGCGTGAAACGAACCGGGTCGAGATCCGTCGACCGAGGAGGGTACGTAGTATCCGCCGCCGTTCCAGGGTTCCGGTACGATCCCGATGTCGGCTTGCGGCCACAGGTTGAACGATTGCTGCAGGGACTCCTCGGCTCGGATAATCAGATCCTCGTAGGCCGAGACGACTGCCTCGACGCCTCCCCCGGATCCATCGAGGAACCCGGCCTCTTCGGCTGCGCGTCGACGAAGTTCACCGATCGCGGCGTCCTTCGAGTATCCCAGATCGTCGAACGCCGCGCGCAGTTCAGCCTCTACCCGTGCCACTTGTTCGAGGCCGAGCCGGTGGATTTCCTCGGCGGTGAGGTCGGTCGACGTGTGCTCGCGCAGCAGCCACCCGTAGTACGCGACCCCATCTGGGAGCCGCCAGACTCCAGCATCGGGCGACGCCGAGGGCTCGATTTGCTCCAAGTGATCGATCAGAGCCACCCAGGCGGGGACAAAGGATTCTTCCAATTCCGCTATGGCTCGATTGAGCAGCGAAACCCGGGTCGGTTCGTCGAGTCCATTCACGCCTTTCAGTCGGTCGACGAACGAGGTGTATAGCGGCAGGCGACCAACGCGGACTGCCGACGGTTCATCGGTGCCGCCAAGATCGCCTCGGAGCGTCGCCTTGGCTCTCGTGGCGATGATCTCGGGAGGAAAGACACCCATAGCTTCGCTGATGCGCAGCCGATCGAGTAGCTGGGCAACCTGCTCGTCGATCTTCGACAGTCGACTGAGGTAGTCCTCTGCATCTTCGACCGTCTCGATCGCATGCTCCTCGGTGAGCAGGAGTATCAGATGGAAGTTGTAACTGTTGACGAAGTCGTGAACCGGATAGTCGTGGTATGCAAACCGGTGCCCTCTGACCCTCTGATCGAGGTACCACTGGTACACATCGAAGGAGACGGCGTGTTCAGCCGACAGTGCTGACCGCTCATAGGTCCGCAGCCGGTCAAGGATCCCTACCTCGAGCGCCTGCGTCTCCTCCAGATACTCCGGTGAGAGATTATTCAGCCGATCATCTCGAAGCCCGTACTCATCGGACAGGCCGAGCGAGGTGAGGAACTCGGGGTTCCTGAGCAGCAAGAACTCATATGACTCCTCGAGAAAATCGTCGAACCCGAGTCCGTCCAGGTCGCTCAGTTCCGCAGCCGCGACCTGAACAGTGGTAGTCGTTGTTGCCTCCGGTACGGTTTCGGTTGGTTGCGTGGATGCCGTAGTCGCAGGAGAAGTCGAAGTGTCGATGGGCAGTGACGACTCGGAACCGGTACCCGTGCAGGCAGCCATGGCGAACGCCGTCGCAATGGCCAGAGTCAACCTGGATGGGACTCGCATCTGACACCTTGTCCTTTGTTCGAATATGTTCCGACCGGATCTCCCCCTCGATCATGGTAATTCGTGTCAGGCACTGAGAATGGATGACCGGCAACGTTCCTCGGCAAAGGAAGATCGCGACCTGGGTCGCATCGGAGCCGTCCCGGGCCTTCGGCCCCATCCGAAGCGGGACCGGCACACAATCCACCCAATATCGATTCATGTCCGACTGGATTTGTCGTTAGAGACGCACGCGCTCGTTCTTCGGGTCGTAGAACGACCTGATCGAGGCCGTGGCCGGAATCCGCTCGGTTGCCACTTCGATCTCGAATTCGCCCGCGTCGATCCAATCCTTGGTGACACCGTCTGGGTGGTTGAGATAGCCCATTGCAAGGCATCGATCCTCAACGTAGCTCCACATACCCGAGCTCGTGCGGCCGACGAGTTCGCCATCTCGGTAGATGGGATCGTCGTGGTAGAGCAGGCGATCGCGATCCTCGAGTCGGAACTGGATGAGACGCTTTGTGCGAGGGAGCTCGCGGTCAGCCAACAACGCCTCCCTCCCCCTGAACGACGGCTTGTCCCAAGCCACCGCGAACCCGAGTCCGGCCTCGAGGGGTGTGTCCTCGTCTGTGATGTCGTGACCCCAATGGCGGTACCCGGACTCGAGGCGCAGAGTGTTCATGGCGTGATACCCGGCGTGCCTCAGGCCGTGGGCATCACCCACCTCGAATATGGCATCGTAGAGCGACGAGGCCTCAGCCCACGGTAGGTAGAGCTCCCATCCGAGTTCACCCACATAGGACATCCTCATCCCGAGCACGTCATGACCGGCCACCTCGATGCGCTGGGCGGTACCGAACGGGAATTCCTCGTTGTTCAGATCCGCAGAGGTCAGTTCGGACAGCAGCGCCCTCGAATTCGGACCCATCACCCCGAACATTGCCTGCTCCGCCGTCACATCTGTGATCGTCACGGAGTGATCACGACAGCCGCGGCGCAACCATGCACCGTCCCTGGTGCCGGAGACCGCCGCCGTGACCACGAAGAACTCGTTCTCGGCGATGCGGGTGACCGTGAGGTCGGCTTCGATACCGCCGCGGTCATTGCACCACTGGGTGTATACGGCCTTGCCCAGCGGCACATCTATGTTGTTCGCACAGATCTCGTTGAGTGCAGCGAGTGCGTCCGGACCTTCGACGCGGAACTTGACGAAGCAGGTCTGATCGAAGAAGCCGACTTTGTTGCGGACGGCGTCACACTCGATACCCGATGCCTCGAACCAGTTCTGCTTGCCGTAGCTGTACTCGTAGACGGGCTCCTGTCCGTCGAGTGCAAACCAATTCGGCCGTTCCCATCCAGCGACTTCGCCAAAGGCCGCTCCTGCCGCCTGGATGCGATCGTGGATGGGGGATATCCGCTGATCGCGTGCGCTCTCGTATTGGCGGAACGGCCAATGCATGGCATACAGGAGCCCCAGGCTCTCGGGGATCCTCTCCTCGAGGTACTCGGGTTTGCCCTGGAATGGGAACGCACGACGAATGTCCACCGCCGAGAGGTCCATTGGTGGATGCCGATCGGCGATCCAGTCGGCGAGCACCCAACCAACGCCGCCAGCAGACTGAAGCCCTACCGAGTTGAATCCGGCTGCCACGAAGCACCCGTCGACCTCAGGCGCCATACCGAGGTAGTACACACCGTCAGGCGTGAATGCCTCGGGGCCGTTGAAGAACAGCTGGAGACCACAATCCCCCAGGGCAGGCACGCGATGAATGGCACGCTCAAAGATGGGTCCCACATGGGCCCAGTCCTCTGGCAGGGTTCCGAACGAGAAGTCGCGTGGGATACCGTCCAGCTTCCACACTTTCCCCCTCGGTTCGAAGAAGCCGGCCATGATCTTGCCTGTCTCTTCCTTGAAGTAGGTGTAACTGCTCGGGTCACGAAGGGTTGGCATTCCGGTCACGATGCCTTCGAGCGGTTCGGTGACTATGTAGAAGTGCTCGCACGCCTGAAGCGGAACATTGACGCCGATGGTTGCTGCAAGGTGGCGGGTCCAGATCCCGCTTGCTAGGACGACGGTCTCGGCCTCGATGCGACCCTTCTCGGTTTCGACGCCGGTGACCTTGCCATTCGCCGTCAGCAGCCGCTCCACAGCGACGCCTTCGATGATCCTTGCGCCTCTTGCCTTGGCTCCCTTTGCCAGGGCAACGGTGGTGTCAACAGGCGATGTCTGGCCGTCGTGCGGGATGTAGAGGGCACCGACCAGGTCGTCTGTATTGAGCAGGGGCCACATCTCGGTGGCCCGATCAAGATCGATCACCTCGGTTTCGACACCGAACGTGGTTGCCATGGACGCGCCCCTGAGTATCTCTTCCCAGCGCTCATCGTCTGCGGCGACAGAGATGGATCCCGCGGTGCGGTATCCGGTTGCCTGCCCTGTCTCATCCTCGAGTTCCTCGAACAAGCGTGCGGAGTACGTTGCCAGCTTCGTGAGGCTGTAAGAAGCCTTGAGTTGGCTGACCAGTCCGGCAGCGTGCCAAGTGGATCCGCCCGTGAGTGCTCCCTGCTCGATGATGGTGACATCTGTGATCCCACGACGGGTCAGGTGATATGCGACGCTGCATCCAACGATGCCACCTCCGATGATGAGGACTTCGGTGCGGTCCGGTAGGTCGTGGCCAGATGCTTCGGTGTTGTCGGAAGTTGTCATGGAATCGATACCGCCCTGCTCCTATCCAGCTGTGACATCCTTTGCGAACTCCTTGAACACATTGATGTAGTGATCGAGTTCCTCGTTGCTGTGCATGATGGTGAGCGTCCACTGCTCATCGGCGCCCGGCGTCATGTACACGTCGTTGACCATGTGATAGAGCCATCCCAGATAGTTGAGATCCTCATCGAATTGATCGCAGTACGATCGATAGTCGAGAATCGGTTCGGTCGAGAACATGACGCAACCCTTCGACGAAACGCCGACAGAGTGAGCGGGAAGTCCGTACTCGTCACATACGGCTTGACATCCATCGAGCATTCGTTTGCCCGCTCTATCGAGGTGGGCGTAGGCATCCTTGTCGAGTACTTCGATCAGGGTGGCTTCGGCAGCTGCCATCGTGAGCGGATTGCCGTTGAATGTGCCAATTTGAGTGACCGTGCCGTCGGTGATCTGACCCATCAGTTCCTCGGTTCCGAGTATGGCTCCAATCGGTGTCCCGCCTCCCGTGGCCTTGGCAAGGGCCACCAGATCAGGAACCACACCGTAGGTCTCCACTGCACCACCCGATGCGATCGTGGCGCCGGTTTTGACCTCGTCGAAGATCAACACGACATCATGCTTCTGGGTGATCTCTCGAACGGCCTCGAGATACCCATCCTTGGGTGGTACCACTCCGATGTTCATCATGATCGGCTCGATGATCATCGTGCCTATGTCGGGGTTGTCCGACAGAACCGCGTCGAGGGCGTCCGCGTCGTTGAATGGCACGACAACCGTCAGGTCCAACAGAGTTTTGGGTATCCCGGCGGTCTGGGGAACCGACACGGGTTGCGAGCGTGGGCCGATGTCGGCAGCGTCTGGATGTACGGACACCATGACTGCATCATGATGCCCGTGATACGACCCCTCAATCTTGACGATGGCGTCGCGCCCGCTGTACGCCCTGGCGAGCCTGATACCATCCAAGGTTGCCTCGGTTCCCGAGTTCGAGTATCTCACTTTCGGGAGACGGAAACGTCGTGAGAGCTCTCTGGCAACGCGAACAGCAGCCTGGTTCGGTGCTGCGAAGTGAGTACCGCGATACGCAGTCTCTGAGATGGCTCTCGCTATTGCGGGATGCGCGTGGCCAACCACCATGACCCCGAAGCCGTTGTGGAAGTCGGAGTACTCATTGCCGTCGAGATCCTTGATCCTCGAACCGTGGCCCTCAACGATGTAGATGGGATAGGGCGATTGCTCCTGGAACGACGATGCCACGCCCCCAGGCAGGACCTGGCTCGCATCCTCGACGAATTCACCAGATCTTGATGTACGCGCCCGTAGCGCTTCTTCCATCTTCCTGGTCAACTCAGCTACGCGACCCGGATCGATACTCGCCGTCATCACACCCTCCAAGTGGGTCCGCCATGTTTCCAAACTGGCTCGAAAGCCTTCGGAACGCCACTCCCGCTGTCGTTGAGGATATGTGACAATCTTCTCAGCTTTCGCTTATCAGAGGGTAGCACGCGAGCGAATCGCAAGCCACAGTACGCCATCGTATCGTATCGCCAGCGACGGATCGGGAGCCGTATCGCCATCGATTGCGAAAGAGGCACCTTACGATCGAATCGAAATGGGAATGAACGAATGCCTGCCTGATCGTGATTGAATTTGCGTGTGGAGATCGGAACGGTTGCCTCCATTCCGCGAACATGCAACAATCGCACCATCTACGCTTGTCGGAAGCGTGATGCGTTTCCGCTGACTTCATGAACAGGTGACACCATGGATTTCGAGCTCGACCAGATGGACCTGAAGATCATTGCGGCCCTTCAACTCGACGGGCGCGCCAGCTTCGCCGAACTTGCGAGGGAGATCGAACTCTCGCCTGCTGCGATCCGACTCCGGGTCAACCGGCTGCTCGAGTCTGGGACCCTCGAGATCGTCGCCGTGACTGATCCGCTGCGCATCGGGTTCACGATGCAAGCAATGATCGGTCTCACCACTGAGGGTGACGTCGAAGTGCTGAGCGAGACGATCGGGGAGCTCGACGCTGTCACGTACGTCGTACTGACGGCGGGGCGTTTCGACCTGCTCGTCGAGGTGCTCTGCACCGACAACGACCACCTGCTGTCCGTGATAGGACTGATCCGCGCTCTCGATGGCGTTTCATCGACAGAGACGTTCACGTACCTGAGGCTGACGAAACAGACGTATGCATGGGGCCTCCCCCCGGTCTGAGGCGATCTTCGCCATTCGCTTGAAGCAAACATTCGATGGGATGGTGCTCGTCGCTCTCCGCGGAGCGCCTCAGCCGTGACCCGTCAGGAATCGAACCCGACGCCGAAGCGGTCAAGAAGCCTGAGCCACAGGCCTCTGCGGCCTTCTCGTGCGTCTGAGCGAGCGATTGCTCTTCTGGTCATCTGGATTCCCGCATACCGGAACGGCTCAGGGGGGAACGCCATGGGTTGTTCTCTTACCATCTCGAGTTCGGTGTGCTCGCTGGTTGCACCATCGACGAGATCGAGCGCCACCCTCGCTCCGAAGCGGGCCGCCCCAACGCCGAGACCGGTGTACCCGCCAACCCATGACAGATCGCCTCCATGTGTGGTA
>QMQC01000079.1 GCA_003648875.1 Actinomycetota bacterium | reverse complement strand
CAGATCGCCGGGATGGTACGGCATCGTGTCCTTCTCACCATCAAACGTCCGCTTCGACAAACCCTCAACGACATGACACCATCAGAGAAGCTCGCCGAAGTATTGCAATGACCCCTTGAGCCCGCACCGGATATGGGCGGGTACTCGGTTCTTGTGGCAGGCTGTATCCTGTATGGCCTCTCGGTAGGATGGCTTGAGCCGTTCGGCTTGTGTTCACGGAACCAAGGAACGAGGCGGGAAGAGAGGCAAGTGGTTGGCGGAGCGATATGAGACGGTCATCGTTGGTGGCGGCGTCGCCGGGTTGGCCTGTGCGCGTCGATTGCACGACAGTCAGCAATCGTTCCTGCTCATCACGGAGAACGTTGGTGGACGTATCCGCACGTCCGCGGACGGGACGGTGAACGTTGGTGCCTACTACGTCAGAAGTGATTACGGCCATGTCAACCGCTTCGTCGATCGTGGGCGTCGAATCAGACGGCGACACATTCTGCGCGGTGACGTTAACGGTTCGTTCACGCGATCGGATATGCCTTTGGTGCTCCACCCGATCCAAACGGTCCGCCTTGTCCGACTCTTGCGCAGATTCCGTCGGCACTATGAAGCGTACAAACAGCAGTGCTTGACGATGTCCCAGGCCCAGGCGATCGAGGCCGATCCGCTGCTGCGCGAGCTCTACCATGAACCAGCAACCGATTTCATTCGACGACATCGGATAGAGGATATTGCCCGGTCGTATCTCGCTCCTGCTGTCCAGGGATTTGCCTTCACATCCGTAGATCGGTTGACCGCTTTTACCATGCTGGTTGGGGCCCTCCCGCTGATCGTTCCCATGTTTGAGTATGTGCCGCGTTTTGACCTCCTCACGGCCGGATTCGAAGACGATCTACTCTTCGATTCGGTCACAGCGATCGAAGCGACCACCGATGGCATGTACTCGATTCAGACCCGCAACCGAGCTTTCTATTCGGCTAGCAACGTGGTCGTTGCCACTCCCGCCGGTGTCTCCTCTCGGCTGCTCGACCTAGAGACAGTGAAGGGCGCAGTCGACGCACACATGTTCCTCGTCGACGGCGATCTACGCCGGCCATGGGCACAGGCCACCTATGCGCTGTTTCCGGAAGGTGACACAACTTTCGGCATCGCCAGCCAGCCCGGCGGATTGACTCTGTTCTGCTCAGACTCAGACGAACCGGACTTCGGGAGGTACTTCAGCGCCTGGATCGTCATCGAGCACCACCATTGGACGCCAGCCTTCCACCTTCTAGGAGATGTCCTCATGGAATGCGAACAAGCGCCAGGCCTATATCTCATCGGCGATCACAATGTATGCACCCTCGAAGATGCATACATCACAGGCATCTATGCCGCCAACAGAATCCTCGCCACAAGCGAAGACACGCCGCCACCCAAGGTCAACTCATTGAGTTGACCTTCGCTGCTGATAGGGTCCTCCGCTACTGAACTACCGGATGCCGCCCATAACGGCACATATGCTCGCCCTTTGAGGCGAACGTATTGCCGGATATGGGCGGGCAGGAAGCGAGGGTTCTACTCCTGATCCGTCACCGAGTTGTCGGCCCGTCGTTGCCCCCGGGCGGGCGCCGCAGGAAGATGGGCTCGATCAGCATCGCTCCGGTGACCAGTACCACCGCTCCCCAACCGAGCGGGTAGAAGATGGCAAGAGCGAGTGCGACGGCCATGCCTACGAGCTTCGCTGTGCGCCATGGAGGGGCGAAGACGGAATCCACCCACCGGGCCCGTACGACCAGTGAGATGAGCAGCCCGCCGAGTGCGGCGATCGCGACGCCGTCCATGGTTCATCTCCTCGATTCGAGCTTCGAGCGAGGTGCGGCGATTGCAGATCGTCGTCACCGATGACGCAGGCTACTGCCGAAGCCCTTGCGGGCAGCACAACGTCATTGGCTATGGCCGAGATTCTGTCGGTCACGCCTAACGGTCTATACGGCTGACCGCACATATTGCCGGAAAGGGGTATCCAGCCGTGCAGAGCCGGTGGCCGAAGGAGATCCGATACGGCTCAGTCGGCCCAGCTCTCATATCGGAGCAGGTCCGACACAGGAGCACGAGTCAGTTTGGTGATCTGCTTCACCGGACGGCCAAGGGCGACGGCGGCGGCCACGGCGACATGGGGCGGCAATCCAAGGGCCTGCTGGACGTCGGATTCCATCCCTGAAGGCGTGGTGGTGAGCACGCCCGCGAGGCCACGTCCCCGGGCAGCAAGCAACATGCTCCACACAAGTGGGTAGATCGATGCGCCGCTGATTACTCCGACTCGGTCGAGCTGGCTGTCGAACGACGCAACCACTGAGAGATCGACGCCGACGACCAGCACCACTGGAGCCGCGTCGAAGTATCCCAAGTGGTCGACCGGTTCATCGGCGTCCCATAGACCTGCAACATCGACCGTAGTGGGGTTGATGGTGTTCCACGGAGCCTCACCGACGGCCACCTGGGCGGAGTAGACCCGAGCTGCCGGAGTGGCGGCGTCCCGGATCATGGCCTTGCCTTTGGTTGAGCGGACAGCGACGATCCTGGCAGGCTGGCGGTTGCCACCCGACGGGGCGAAACGGGCAAGGTCAACGATCGCCTCGATGTCTTCGTCGGTCACGGGGTCGTTCGTCCACTCCCGACACGAGAACGTCGTGCGCAGCGCTTCATCGAGTTCCATCGGTCCTCCTCAGTCCCCAGGGCTTGGGCTCATCCTTTCAGATTTGGCCGGCCTCTGCACGCCCGAGCGCCACGCATAACGGCACCTATGCACCCCCGTGAGGCGAACGTATTGCCGGTTATGGGAGGCCGTGGTGCCCAGCTTTTGACGTTCGTTCACAGGTCTGAGACACTGACTTCTGCCTCTGGCTGGCTCGGGGGCATCAGGAAGACTGGGCGGATGGGTGCTAGGTGGTTTCTAATGCGGCGTGTAATGGCCGGGGTTGGTGTTGGGTTGCTTCTGTTCGGTTGTGGCGGAGGTGGGTTGTCGTTGAACGGGTACGTCGATCGTCTCAATGTCATTAACGACCGCACGGTCCCGCAAGCGGAGGTTCTCATCTCCGAGTTGGAGCGGAGTACCACACCGAGAGACGTCAACGCGACCATGGACCGGATGGTGGTTCTCCGGATCGAGTCCGTGCAATCCACCGAGTCACTCGACCCCCCAGAACAAATCGCCGATCTCCACCAGCTCTTTCTGGGCTGGGAGAAGCGGTTGCTTCCGATCGAAGAGGCGTTGGCGGCTCGGGCAGGCACTGTTGCTGGGTGGGAGGAGTTCTACGAGAGCGCTGAGGTGGTGGCCTACCGAGCCGCGCTAGTCGAAGGAAAGCAAGTCTGTGTCGAGTTTCAGACGAGGCTCGATGCCACTGCCAAGCGCGGGGTGTTCGCTGACACCCCGTGGATTCCGCGTGCGTTGAGTGAGGCCGTCGAGGCCCGGCTCGGCTGTTATCTCTTCCCCGAGGATCCAGAAAACGTGTTCAGGCCGGTTCCGGCAACCACAGTTCCCGATCCGTCTGGATAGCCGCACTATCAGGCACACATTGAGCGGCAGGCATAACGGCTGCGTTCGGCCGTCAGGAGCCGGTTTGCGCTGCGATCTTGCTGGTGTGAGACAATGGTTTCACGGTTACCACTTCGGTCGCCAGTCTGGAGGACTTCGATGGCGAACAAGGACAAGGGTGGCAAGCATTCAAGGAAGGCCGCTCAGAAGACCCTCAAGGAGAAGCGCCTTGCCAAGAAGGCCAAGAAGGCGACGCACACCAACGAGTCTTTCGACAACACGTTCGGTCACTGAGCACGATCAACGCCGAGCGAATCTGGTTTAGCAATAGCAATCGGCAAGAATCCCAAGCGGGTTCCACCTGCACATGTCGGTACCTATGGCTGGTGTCCCTGATTGGCACACCTTCGCCGCAGGTAGTGTCAGGCCAACTGAATCATCAGGAGAAATTGAATGATCGTGCGAACTTGGCGAGGTTGGACTCATCGTGAAGACACCGAGGCCTACGCCGAGTACATCCTTGGTACCGGCATCGTTGAGTACAAAGCAACCCCGGGCAACGAGGGCGCGTACTTGGTAAGCCGACCAGACGGCGACCGCACAGAGTTCTTGACGATCAGCTTCTGGGACAGCAGCGACTCGATAGTCGCCTTTGCGGGAGATGACATCGAACAGGCGGTGTTCTATCCCGAGGACGACAGATACCTCGTAGACCGAGAGATCATCGTCAAACACTTCACGGTCCACTGATCGAGGCATGCGTAACGGCACATATGGCGGCCCACTCAAAGGGTCCTGTGAGACTCTGTGCCCTCATGATGTCGACAAACCTCTGGCTAGCTTCCAGTCTTTGGTCATCGGAGCGTATTCGACGACAGCTCCCGTCCCGCATGCCATTCTGCTGGCGCGTTCCGCGAGTCCGATATCGGCGTGTGCACCTTTCGTTTGAAACGCGTAGGCGACAGGTTCACTGTCATCGGGGAGATGTTCGGCCGTGCCACACACGATGACATTGTCTCCTTCATCTGAGACTGCCGTGACCGTGATTCATGCGATTGGCTAACTCAGGAATCTACATGGAGCGTATGACACGCCGATCATACGTGCAGATATTTGCCGCCATACGAGGTGCTCCGGCTGCTCGGAACGGTTGTGTCGCGAATCTCCGATGACCCGATCGCTTTTTCGGTTGTGCTGTAAGGGCACGTCAGCCGAGGTCGAAGCCCTGCCGCTCGATGAACCCGCGGAGCTTCGTGTACTTCTTCTCAGAGACCCCCCGTGCCACGGGTCCGCTCCAGGCGTCCGGGTCGAGGTTTCGGTCGCGCCGTCGATAGAAGTCGGCCAGATCGGTGTTATGTGAACGGATGAGATCCTCGTAGCCATCATCGGAGTAACGCTCATCGTGCACCACCAACGCAGCAGGGAGTCGGGGCTTGAGTCCCGGAGCCCTCGGATCTCCTTCGGGCCAACCGATACTCATCCCAAACAGGATGAATACACCACTCGGGAGACCGAGCACCTCGGCCACTTCCTCCGGATAGCGACGCAGGGCACCCACCATGACCGCACCGAGACCGAACGACTCGGCAGCGATCTGAGCCGCTTCACCCACAATCGCTGCATCCACGATCGACACGACGGTCTGGTTCAGGCCACCAGCAGGGGCCGCGTCATGGAGGGATGCTGCTTGGTCGAGTCTGCGGATATCGGCAGCGAACGCAAGGAACACCTGACTCTGGCCGACATGGGCCTGATCTCCCGATAGCTCCATCAGACGGGCCTTCGCAGCGGGATCGCGGATCACGATGATGCTGTATGTCTGCCAATTGCTACTCGTCGGTTGCCGCCGGGCAGATTCGATGATCGCATCAACCATCTCGTCCGGTACCGACTGACCAGTGAAGGATCGGACCGAGACGTGGCTCATCATGAGGTCGATCGTAGGATTGGTGAATGTGGTGCTTGTCATCTCGAAGGAAACCTAGGAGCGGCTGTCGACATTCCTCCCTTGTGTGAGGCTGATCTCCCCGCACATAGGTGCTTTGAGTTCAGGTGGTCGTTGTTGGTCGGTTATGTCTCTCCGTCAGTGTGCGTTGTGTTTGGATCGCTGGTCGAGAGAGCGATTTCGTGGGCAGCGGCACGGCATCAACCGGGACTGCCGGTATGTCGTCGTTGCAGCTAAACGGTCAGCCGGTGGACAAGGGGATTGAGTTTTGTGGCCAACCAATAGTCGCGTTCGAGACCGCTTCTGCGAGCAACCGCATCGGGGGTGATCTCTGCGCGCTCGGGTCCGACCAAGGTTGCGATGTCCCCAACCTCAACGGTCTTGACTCGGCCGATCTCGAGAATCGTATGGTTTGAGCTGACTTCTGCGATGACCGGATACAGAGTGTCGCCTACCAGGGCCGTGGTGTTCCCAGCCGCGCCTCGCGGATAGCCGTCCGTGTGCCCTATCGGAACGGTTGCGATCCACGTTGGCGCCTCGGCTGTGTATCGGTGGTGAAAGCTGACGCCCTCGCCGGGGGAGAGAAGCTCCACCCGAACAACACGAGCTCGAAGCTTGAACACCGGTCTGAGATCCATGATGTGGTTTCCCTCTGCGTCGCTACGGTAGTTCGGCATCCCGTAGATCGCACCACCTGGACGTATCAAGTCGAGCTCTCGCGCTTGTGGTAGATGGACAACCTGATACGACGGAGCACCGTGAAGCAGACCGACATCGATTCCGGCTCTCCGACACTGTTCAACGACCATGTTGAATCGTTGCAGGTGTTTCACATCGAATGGCTCGCCGGCTCGCTCTGCCCCAGAGAACATCGTGTATGTACCCTCGACCGCAACGGTGCCGCTCGACACCAGATCGGAGATCCACGATGTTGCACGACGATATGGCATGCCGATTCGATTCATCCCTGTATCGACGAAGAGGTGGACGGGAACGGGTGCCGATAATCGCGCGGCCAACCCCGAAAGCCAAGTAATCGAATCATCATGGAACGGCGTCAACCTAACTCCGTTCCGCACGAGATGCTCGGCCTCATCTGGCGCTACATGAGCCATCATCAGAATCGGCTTTGTAACGCCTGACTCTCGCAGGGCCAACGCCTCGTCCACCCGCACAACTGCAAGCCCGAAGACTTCGGGCATAGCATCGAGGATTGGCCCCACTTGGCGGATGCCGATGCCGTTGGCGTTGTTCTTCACGACCGCAAGCAGCCGACGCCCCGTGAAGCGGTGTAACTCGCGAACGTTGTTCTCCACTGCTTCGGACACCACCTCGATCCATGGATCTGCGGTGAGTGGCTCGAGAACCCGGGAACGCGAGTCGCCTGGCATCACGCGATTGTACCGCCAGCGGGTTGCCATGCCGAGACCGACTCGATGGATCTATCGAAATCAGCTGGTCAGGTAGTACACGTCACCCCCGCCCATATCCTCACATATGCGTACGGCCTCGGAGGCTAAAAGCGGCTCTGCCCCCTCATGATGACGACAAGCCTCGGGCTAGGTTCCAGTCTTTCGCTATCGAAGCGTATTCGATAACAGCTTCCATCCCGAATGCGAGTTTGCTGGCGCGTTCTGCAAGTCCGGTGTCGGCGTGCGGGCCTTTGGTTTGGAACGTGTAGCCGACAGGTTCACTGTCGTCAGGGACATGTTCGGTCCTACCCCACACGATGACATTGTCCCCTTCGTCTGATACTGATGTGATCGTGATCCGTGCGATTGGCATGCTCAGGAACCTACACGGAGCGTGTGACACGCCGATCATATGTGAGGATTTAGGGGTAATCCGTGCATGGTTTGGTGGACGGGCGGGGGTTGTTCTGGGACTGTGGGTGGCCACGGTCCCGTCGGGACCAGAGAGGATGTCTGGCATGTCTTGGTTCCCGTTCATGGTTCGCTCTGTAGCTCCTAATGGTCGTTTGTTGATCCGTCTGGGTCATGAGGCGGTGGATGCCTATCTCGAGTTT
>QMQC01000078.1 GCA_003648875.1 Actinomycetota bacterium | reverse complement strand
TCGTCCTCATCAGGCATGTAGGTGATGAGCATCGGCTTGTGGGTCTTCTGGGGACCGAACTCCTCGGTGTACGCCATGTCGCACTCATAGCCGCGGTCGTACTCGATGGCTTCGGCGTCGTACCCCGTGAGGTTCGTGCCGATCTGGCGGGAGACGAGCACCTCGGCGTTGTGAGGTCCCAGACATGGCACGACGATGTCAGGCGGGAACGGTGCGTAGGGAAGCGTCTCTGCTTCCGGGTCGACGTAGAGGCACGCCCCCGTCTCCCACACCTGCCGTGGCTGGCTCTCGGTAGCAAGGGCATGGAGATAATCGATCGCGCTATCAGGAACCATCGACGTCGAGATGACGAACCCGTCCCCCGTGGACCACGCAAACAGGATGAGGCCGCTCAACGTTTCCGTCCGATAGACGCCTGGTGAGATCTCCTCAGCGTCAACGCCTGTGAGAGTCGCGATCAGGGTGGGCACGAAATTGGGGTCACCTCGCCAGGTGAGCGTCGGAATCACCGACACTGCCAGGACGCTTGTGTCGTTCGCGTTGATGAAGACTTCCCAAGCGAGGCCGGCGACGAGATCCTGTGGAAGCCACCGCTCGATGGTTTCGAGCGCGTCCACTTCGAACAGCGTCGGCTCCCCTGCGAGTTCGAAGTCTGCCGCGTCCCAGAACGCGTCGGATGCAACGTCGTCTGCGTCACCCCTTTCCGGTGCGACGAGATCTGCCACTGCAGTGGTGGTTGTCGGCGTTGCACCGCTGTCACCGGTGGTGGTTGACTCTCCGACAGCGACGGAGGTTGATGGCGACTCACCCGCCTCAGGCACGCACGCAACAACGAGAACGCCGATGGCGAGAGAACGCAGAAGGGTTCTGGTCAACACATTGTGAAGCTAGCCGACAAATCGGCAGATGCGGTCTCTGGGGCTGTGGACCGGACCTTGATCTGCCCGGAACCTTGGTCCGTGATCCGATCCTATCGACGAGCAGAGGCGACGCGGTCCAGGAGGTACTGGTCGAGGTCATGGAGGACCTTCGTGAGGGGGTTGGAGGGAATGCTGGCTGCTGCGTTCTCCGCCTTGCTGATCCGAGCCTCACACTCGTTGAGAACAGTGTCGATGTAGCCACCGGCAACCGTGAGATCGATGACACGCCTGATCGTCGCCCGCGGATATGGGCCCCCATCTGAGAGAAGAGTCTTGATCTCATCCCCACCGGGGCCATCGGCAGCAAGCAGCACCGGCAGTGTGAAAGTTCCCTCTCCGATGTCTGAACCGGCAGGCTTGCCGAGGAACTCGTCGCTTGCAATCAGGTCGAGGACATCATCTGTGATCTGGAATACCATGCCCATCTCCCACGCCCACTCAGATATCGCCTCGACGGAGCCTCGATCTGCGCCTCCGGTAATCGCCCCGAGACGTGCTGATGTCCGGATCAGCGAGGCAGTCTTGCCGCCGATGACTGCGTAGTAGCCATCTGGTCCGTGTGCCAGGCTGTGGGTGTATGCGAGCTCAGATACCTGGCCCTCACAGAGCGTGGCATAGGTACGCGCGATCAACGCGACGGCCTCCTCCCCGAGGGGTGCAGCCACTTCGGATGCGCGGGCAAGGAGAAAATCACCTGCCAGGATGGCCACCGTGTTCGACCAGTTCGTATTGACCGAGGCCTGACCTCTTCTCGCATCCGCTTCGTCGATCACATCGTCGTGGTACAACGAACCCAGATGCACGAGCTCAACCGCAACCCCGGCCTCGATCGGTCCGCTGTCGGTGCTCGAGCCGAGCTCGGCCGCGACCTGGGCGAGGAGCGGCCTGTATCTCTTTCCACCGGCACTGAGGAGATGCTGGGCGATCTCGGTCAAGAACGGAGTCTCGGCAACCGATGCTTCATACAGCCGTGTTTCGACGACCTTCATGCGATCCCACACTCGTGGAATCGGTACGAGGTCCGCGAAGATCGGCTGGTCCAACGGGTGCTCCGGAGCTGGGAATGGAGATGCTAGCCCGCCGGTTACGGGTACCAGACAGACAGTTCCGTTCCCAGAATCAGCTGATCTCTATCCCCGGCGTAGAGAAGATGGGTACCTATACTTTGCGAGGCGCACCGGTGAACGGAGCGCCACAGCCGTATGAGGGGTGATGAACGTGTTCGAGCGTTTCACAGATAGAGCCCGAAGGGTCGTCGTACTTGCCCAGGAAGAGGCGCGCCTCCTGAACCACAACTACATCGGCACAGAGCACATCCTCCTCGGACTCATCCACGAGGGCGAAGGCGTTGCGGCCCGATCTCTCGAAAGCCTCGGCATCGACCTCGAGTCCGTCCGCACCCAGGTCGTGGAGATCATCGGTCAGGGCTCCCAGGCTCCGACCGGTCACATCCCGTTCACACCGAGGGCGAAGAAGGTCCTGGAGCTCTCGCTTCGTGAAGCCCTTCAGCTCGGTCACAACTACATCGGCACAGAGCACATCCTCCTCGGACTCATTCGTGAAGGTGAGGGCGTCGCGGCCCAGGTGCTCGTGAAACTCGGTGCAGAGTTGACAAAGGTTCGCCAGACAGTCATCCAACTCCTTTCGGGAGTCCAAGGCGAAGAGGGCGAGCGCGGCGGCGGTCACCCCGGCGGGGGATCGGGTTCGCGCGGCGAAGGTTCTCCGTCCGGATCTGCGGTACTCGACCAGTTCGGTCGCAATCTCACGAACCTTGCCAAGGAGAGTGAGCTCGATCCCGTCATAGGCCGGGCCACAGAGATCGAACGCGTCATGCAGGTTCTGTCCCGCCGAACCAAGAACAATCCTGTTCTGATAGGTGAGCCCGGCGTCGGAAAGACAGCCATCGTTGAGGGGCTCGCCCAGAAGATCGTTGACGGAACAGTCCCGGACACGCTCACAGGAAAGCACATCTACACGCTCGATCTCGGTGCGCTCGTCGCAGGATCCCGGTACCGGGGCGACTTCGAAGAACGCCTCAAGAAGGTGCTCAAGGAGATTCGCACCCGAGGCGACATCGTCCTCTTCATCGATGAGATCCACACCCTCGTCGGCGCCGGCGCTGCCGAAGGTGCGATCGACGCAGCCAGCATCCTCAAGCCGATGCTTGCGCGTGGCGAACTCCAGACGATTGGCGCAACAACTCTCGAGGAGTATCGCAAGTATCTCGAGAAGGATTCTGCTCTCGAACGTCGATTCCAGCCCATCAAGGTGGAAGAGCCTTCGGTTGCCGACACCATCAAGATTCTCGGTGGACTACGCGAGTCGTACGAGGAGCATCACAAGGTCGAGTTCACCGATCAGGCTCTCGTCAACGCCGCGAACCTCGCGGATCGCTACATCGCGGACCGCTTCCTGCCGGACAAGGCGATCGACCTCATCGACGAAGCCGGCAGCCGAATGCGTCTTCGCCGTTCCGGACTCCCCGACGAGGTCAAGGAGATCGACGAGCAGATCGGTAAGATTCGCACAGACAAACGTGAAGCTGTGAGCGCCCAGCAATATGAGCGTGCTGCTCAGCTGCGCGACCGGGAACGTGAACTCATCACGGATCGAACCGATGCTGAAAAGATTGCATCGGACGCAGGTTCCACCTTCAAGTCGACGATCGACGAGGAAGAGATCGCCGAAGTGCTTGCCCAGTGGACCGGCATCCCTGTTCACAGGCTCACGGAGGAGGAGACAGCGAGGCTCCTCAACATGGAGGACGAGCTCCACAAACGAATCATCGGCCAGGAAGATGGCATCAAAGCCGTATCCAAGGCCATAAGGCGCACAAGGGCCGGTCTCAAGGACCCGAAGCGTCCGGGTGGCTCGTTCATCTTCCTGGGGCCATCAGGGGTGGGAAAGACGGAGACCGCCAAGTCGCTGACCGAGTTCCTCTTCGGAGACGAATCCTCGCTCATTCAGATCGACATGTCCGAGTACATGGAGAAACACGCCGTGTCGCGCCTTGTCGGCTCACCTCCGGGATACGTCGGCTACGACGAGGGTGGACAGCTCACGGAAGCGGTCCGTCGCAAGCCATTCTCTGTTGTGCTCTTTGACGAGATCGAGAAGGCGCACCCGGATGTCTTCAACATCCTCCTCCAGATCCTCGAGGACGGTCGTTTGACCGACTCCCAGGGCCGCACCGTTGACTTCAAGAACACCGTCATCATCATGACGTCGAACCTCGGAACGGCTGAGCTCCGCAAGAAGGCGATCGGGTTCGCAAAGGACGATGACGCTCTCAACTACGACAAGATGCGCGAGAAGGTGATGGACGCGCTGAAGAACCACTTCAGGCCGGAATTCCTGAATCGCGTCGACGAAGTGATCGTCTTCCACGAACTCACGATTGAAGAGGTCAAGACGATCGTTGATCTGCTTCTTGTCAGAGTCCGTGAGCAGCTTGAGAGCCAGGCCCTCGACCTCGTGCTGACCGACGACGCCAAGGAGGTACTCGCAAAGAAGGGGTACGACCCGCAGCTCGGCGCCAGGCCACTGCGTCGTGCCATCCAGCAGTTGCTTGAGGATCCGCTCTCCGAGAAGGTGCTCTTCAAGGAGTTCCCTGCAGGCAGCACGATCCTCGTGACGGTCGACGAAGATGGCGATGACAAACTCGCATTCGAGGCGATCGAGGCACCCGCTGAACCGCCCGTTGAACTGGCGGAGAACTGAACAGCAGCTGCCGAGCTACGAGCGCCGCGATCGCGCGGGGATGTCTGTAACTCGACTCTAGGGAACGACGTAGGTTCCGGTACCCACGGCTATGAGGTCACCGGCGTCGTTGTGGAGTTCCATCCGGGTGACGACCAGACGGCTGCCGACTCTCTGCGGAAAGCCGGTGGCTGTGAATTCGGTGCCAACTCCCGGCCGCAGGAAGTCGGTGCGCATGTCGATGGTGCTGAGCCAGGGAGAGAACTCCGCATTGGCCGATTCCCGTGTTTCACGGGTCAGGACACCAAGGAATGCTGCGAACCCGCCGACGGTGTCGAGGATGGCGGAGATGACGCCGCCGTGGAGGGCACCCTTCACCGGATTACCGATCAGATCATCGCGCATCCCGAAGCGCATCAACACCCTGTCGTCCTCGATCGCTGTGAGCTCCAGGCCAAGCCAGCGGCTGAAGGGAACGTCTTGCATGCTGGCCGTCAGTGATGCTTGAACTGTGTCGCTGATCTTGCTCACGGTGATGAGCCCTCCTGCGCCGGCCTGGCGATGAGCCCTCGGCCAACGATGTCGTTGGGTGTGTCGAGGGCAACACTAAGGGGAAGGTCTGTGCTGTCTGCGAGTTCAGCCCCACGACAGCCCAGCCGATGTCGAAGAGGATGATGGACGCGCTGACGACGTCGACCGTCTCGCGGATCGAGCACTCTCGTTTCCCATCCTTGAGCACCTCCGCAAAGAGCAGCTTGATCCGGTTTCGGTGGATCTCCGCCGCGCGCAGGGCGACTGTGCCATCCAGATCGCTCAGGTGTGCCTGGCTTCCAGATCTTGGGTTTCTCGTATCTCAATACTCTTGAAGACCTCGCTATCATTAGCGGGTTCCCCATCTTTCTGGGTAGGGGATAACTATCCGACTAATGAAAGGGTGCGTAATGCGCTCAGTATTCAAGGGAAAGGGAGTGGTGTTTGCGCTGCTGCTCGTTCTCGCACTTGTTGCATCGGCATGCAGCAGCGATTCGGACGACACGACGACAACAGCTCCTGCGGCAGACACGACCACGACGACCGCGGCCCCGTTGCCAGGCGAGGGTATCAAGGTCGGCATGGCCTACGACATCGGCGGTCGTGGTGACAAGTCCTTCAACGACTCCGCTGCAGCAGGTCTCGACCGTGCAACGGCTGACCTCGGCATCGACGCAACGGAACTCGAACCGAGCGCTGGTGGCGAGAACCGCGAAGAGAACCTCCGTCTTCTTGCTGAAGATGGCAATGAGCTGATCTTCGGTATCGGTTTCGCTTTCGCGGATGGAATCACGGCCGCAGCGACCGACTTCACTGACACCAACTGCGCGATCGTCGACGAGGTCGTTGACCTCCCGAATGTGGCGGCACTCGTCTTGGCCGAGCACGAGGGTTCCGCTCTCGTCGGTGCAGCTGCAGCCCTCAAGACTCAGACCAACAAGATCGGCTTCATCGGTGGTGTTGCTGGTCTCGGTCTCATCGAGAAGTTCGAGGCTGGCTACGAGTTCGGGGCTTTGCAGGTCAATGCTGACGTCGAAATACTCGTCACCTACCTGACCGAGTTCCCTGACTTCGCCGGATTCAATGATCCGGCGGCAGACAAGGAAGCTGCTCTCGCGATGTACGAAGACGGCGCAGACGTCGTCTACCACGCTGCAGGTGGATCCGGTTCCGGTCTCTTCGAGGCCGCCAAGGAGACATCTGAGGCATCGGGCACGAAGGTCTGGGCAATCGGAGTTGACTCCGACCAGTACGAGACCTCAGGGGCGGAAGTCCAGGAATACATCCTGACATCCATGCTCAAGCGTGTCGATACTGCGGTCTATTCGACCACCAACAACTTCGTGACCGGAGGACAGCAGTCCGGTGTTGTGTTGTTGAACCTTGCTGCCGATGGTGTTGGCTACTCCACTTCTGGTGGATTCGTTGACGACATCAAGGGTCAGCTCGACGACCTTCGCACGCAGATTGTCGGAGGCGAGCTCACGGTTCCGGAGGTTCCTGCGGGCTAGTTCTCCGTTCAGCTCCAAACCGAATACAGCGAAGCCCGTGGCGCTAGCCTCGGGCTTCGCTGGTATCGTTGCGATGCCGATGAGAACAGGAGCCGATTGGTGAGCGAGCCTCAACGTGCTGTCGAACTTGTCGACATCACCAAGACCTTTCCTGGTGTTCTCGCGAACGATCGAGTCAACCTGTCCGTCGCGCTCGCCGAGATTCACGCCGTCGTCGGTGAGAACGGTGCAGGCAAATCGACGCTCATGAGAATCCTGTACGGGATGCAGGAACCTGACAGCGGTCAGATCAGGGTTCGCGGTGAAGACGTTCGCTTTCGATCGCCGAAGGACGCCATAGGACACGGCATTGGCATGGTGCACCAGCATTTCATGCTTGCCGACAACCTCACCGTGCTAGAGAACATCATCCTCGGGTCCGAGCCGAAGAAAGGTATGGCACTCGACCTGGCTGCTGCGCGCGACAAGATCAGTGACCTATCCAAGAAGTACGGCCTGCTGCTCGATCCGGGCGTACTCGTCGAGGAGCTGACGATCGGCCAGCGTCAGCGTGTGGAGATCATGAAGGTGCTCTATCGCGGTGCGACAATCCTGATTCTGGATGAGCCGACCGCCGTTCTCGTCCCTCAGGAAGTGGATGAGCTCTTCGACTCGTTGAGGGAGCTGCAGGCCGAAGGTGTGACGATCGTGTTCATCTCTCACAAACTCGAAGAGGTCCTGGCCATTTCCGATGCTATCACCGTGATGCGGGCGGGTCGCACGGTGGCATCGGTTCAGCCCTCCGAAGTAACCGCTCACGATCTCGCTGAGTTGATGGTTGGATCCGACCTTCCGACACCTGATAC
>QMQC01000077.1 GCA_003648875.1 Actinomycetota bacterium | reverse complement strand
AGAGTCCGCCGGTACCGCTGCCGCCGTGATCGGAACGATCTCGACGCTTGGCGGAGCGGTGGTCGGAGCCATCATCGATGCTGCTTACGACGGCACCATCATCCCGCTTGCGACTGCCGGCGCTCTCGGATGCGGGATCGCATTCATCTTCTACCTGTGGGCGGACCGTGTTTGGGAACAGGAGGTCCAGCCGACTTCCCGAGCCGCAGGAACGACGTGACCGATTCCGGGACGGCCGATGATCCTTGTCTGCTGGTTTCTTCCACATCCAAGGGCGTGTGGCGCCAGTCAGAACTCGACACCCGGCGGTCCCATAGCTCATGGACCGCTTCGACGAAGTCGCTAAAACGGTTTGCCTCGAATCTCGAAACGGTTTCGTGGTCGAACTGATCGTAGCTTTGTGCGCGCTTGATCGGGCGTGGTAGGTGCGACGGTGCTGTGCCAGACTGACCCGATGTCTCACACCCATGCATGGCCGGGCGAGTACACATACTGTCCCCACTGCACAACCGAGCTTGCAAACGTGACCATCCAGGGTGGTGAGCGGACGAAGTGTCCATCGTGCGGTTTCATCCACTGGCGGAACCCCGGTGTCGGCGCGGCCGTTGTCGTGTTCAACGATAACGCCGAACTGCTCATGGTGCGGAGGGGCCCAACAGCGACGAGAGCTGGGTTTTGGTCGATTCCCGCCGGGTACGTCGACTACGGCGAGGACGTACGAGAGGCCGCTGCTCGTGAACTCTTCGAAGAGACTGGTCTGATCGCTGACATTGGTGATGTCGTGTTCGCTGCTTCGAACTTCCATGATCCTGCCAAGCTGACCGTGGGCATCTGGTTCGCCGCCACAGTGACTGGTGGGAGTCTCGAGGCAGGAGACGATGCCGATGAAGTTGGATGGTTCAATCTCGACGATCTACCTCCGCTCGCGTTCGAAACCGATGAAGCGTTCCTGAGGGAGCTCGGCTGACAAGCCTTCAAGCTTCAGGATGGAACGAAATGCACGTCTACGATCGCAGCCTGACCTTGGATCTCGCCGCAACCTCTCCACAAGCGTGTCCCTATCGATCCCTGACGCGCTCACCGACGACCAACTCCGCTGTCCGAGCCCTAGACTCACCCCCTCACAAGTCGGAAACCCATCAAGACACCCGAATACGAGTTTCTGACCGGGAACGTGACCGGCTCCGGGCCTGTAGCTCCAATGGCAGAGCAGCGGACTTTTAATCCGAAGCGTGTGGGTTCGAGTCCCACCGGGCCCACCGATGGATGATTCAGGAAGATCCCAGCAATAGCGAGCGCCGATCACTCAACAGATGAACGGTCGAACGAGAATTCTGCGGGTCGCTCCACTGCAAACCTCAGCCAGGAGCTCCTGATGAGGGCGATCTGTGAGGAATGCGGGGATTCGACATCGACTCGATCCCCCACCGCACATTATTAGAGGCACGAGGGGCATGCATAGAGTCTCTGGACGGACAAACCGTTCGCTGGTCGCGTTTGTGATCGCGGTCACGACGTTGGTCATACCGACCACGCCAGCAGACGCACACCACGGCGGGACAACGGTCGCCGTGGGCGTTGCCAACAACGGTGACGTCGGCAGAAACAACTACGACGACTCCGACCTCACGGGATCTAAAGGAGTACCCGCGGGTACACAGATCGACTTCTCGTTCGTCGATGGGGATCACAACGTCATATGGGTGTCAACGAACCCTGCCACACTCCCGAACTCGGCAGGTCCGTCCCAAGAGAACCCGACCGGCACAGTGTTCTCCGTCACAATGCCCACAACTCCCGGCATGTACATCTACTACTGCGGCCTTCGCTCAGATGAGGAGGAGGCGCTCACAGAAACCGACTTCGCGGACGATCGCCCCGATGGCATGTATGGCCGCATCGAGGTGGTCCAGGACACAACCGCTCCGGTGTGGGACACAGGGTCTGCAACAGCAACAGCGATCTCTGCGAACCGGATCGACTTGATCTGGCCGACCGCTACAGATGACTCAGGAACCGTGTTCTTCGATGTCTGGCAGGCGTCAGGTAACACGAACCCGGGCAAAGGTGCAGCGGTACTGATCACAGACAACACCACCTCAACATCGCTGTCAGCCACGGACCTGACCACCGATGTGCACTACTGGTACTGGATCACCCCACTCGACGCTGCCGACAACACAGGACCCGATCTCACAGGTGACGCCACTCCAGCCAGCCCAGCACTCTCGCTCACGATCAACGCATCAACCCTCGACATGGGAACCCTGAGCCCAGCCTCGACAGGCGCTGGCTCAACAACTGTGACCGTACAGACAAACGAAACATGGTCACTGACCGTCAAGTCCACCGGACGTGACGGCATAGACGAAGCTGTCGGCGACGACGCGTTCTACGAAGCGGACAACGGCGCCCGAATCCCTGTTGGGCGAACAACATGGGACATAGGAACAGGACCCGTAACCCTCACAGCCGAAGGTGACGTCGCCTTGACCGCCCAACCGCCAACGTCAAGCGCGGCACACACCATCGACTTCGAACTTACGTTGCATTTCGACGACCCCTCAGCAACCAACTACCAGACAACCGTGCTCTACACGGTCACACAGCCTTAGGTACACAACAGGGGTCACCTGGTCGCCGCTGGCTGTGATCTGATGCTTCTCCTCCTTGAGATCGATGGCGGCACGTCGACTGTCTTCTCGCCTGAAGCATTTCGTCAAGTAGTATCGACAGCGAATAGTCCGCGTGTGTGAGGAAGGTCGCATATGTCGATCAGCAAGGTCATCGACGCTGCTGACGCCGTTGCGGTGATCAGGTCCGGCGACGTGATTGCCACATCCGGGTACGGGGGGCACGGTGTGCCAGAGGGTGTCCTCGTTGCGCTTGAGGAGCGTTTCCTGGACGAGGGACAGCCAGAGGATCTCACCCTGGTCTTCGCAGGGGGTCAGGGCGACTCAGCTGATCGAGGACTGAACCATCTCGGACATGAGGGCATGCTCGCGAGGGTGATCGCCGGTCACTACGGCCTTGTACCCAAGATCGCCCGGCTCGCAGTCGAGGAGAAGCTCGAGGCATACAACTTCCCCGAGGGCGTGCTTGTCCACCTGTATCGAAATATCGCGAGGGGCGCACCGCGAGTACTGTCCAAGGTGGGCCTTGGAACGTTTGTGGATCCCAGACGCGAGGGTGGCAAGGTCAATGCGTCAGCAACGGATGATCTCGTCGAGTTGGTTGAATTCGACGACGAGGAATGGCTGCTCTACCAAGGGTTCCCGATCGACATCGCACTGATTCGTGGTACGACCGCGGATCCTGAAGGCAATGTGACCATGGAGCGCGAGGCCCTCATGTTGGAGGCGTTGGCGCTCTCCATCGCGGCAAAGACGTCCGGCGGGTACGTCATCTGTCAGGTAGAGCGGGTTGCTGAGGCGAGTTCGCTCGACTCTCGGGAGGTACGTATCCCGGGTGTCATGGTTGACGCCGTTGTGGTCGCACCTCCCGAACACCATATGCAGACCTTCGGCACCCCCTACAACCCGGGGATGTCGGGTGAGATCCGCGTGCCGCCGAGTTCCATCGACCGACTTCCGCTCGATTACCGCACCGTGATCGCTCGTCGGGCAGCATACGAAATGACCCCTGACGCCGTGGTGAACATTGGGATAGGTCTCCCCGATCTCATCGGACGCGTCGCAAGCGAGGAGCGAATTGCGGATCTCGTGACCTTCACGGTGGATCCTGGAGTCATCGGCGGAATTCCGCTTGGTGGATTCGATTTCGGAGGAGCTGTCAACCGCCAAGCCGTCATCGATCATGCCGCCGCATTCGACTTCATCGACGGAGGCGGTTTGGACGCCGTGTTCCTGGGTATCGCCCAGTGCGATGGTCGAGGAGATGTCAACGTCAGCCGCTTTGACGGTCGGCTGGCGGGCTGTGGTGGATTCATCAATCTGACGCAACGTACCCAACGCATAGTGTTCGTCACTCCCTTCACCAGCGGCGGCTTGGAGGCAGTCATCGACGATGGGGTACTGCAAATACGCAACGAAGGGAGGGTTCGAAAATTCGTTTCTGAAGTCGAGCAGATCACCTTCAGCGCAGCTCGAGCCGCCAGTCAAGGTCAGGATGTGCTCTATATCACGGAGCGTTGCGTGTTCGAGCTCTCTCCGCATGGGCTCGTCCTCGGTGAGGTAGCACCCGGCATAGACGTCGACAGCGACATACTCTCGCTTCTGCCCTTTGACGTGGTTGTCGATGACCCGCGACAGATGGATCCATCACTCTTCGTTCCAGGGCTACTCGGGCTGCGTGATCGCATGCTTGACATTCGAATCGAAGATCGATTGCACTACGACTCGGAATCCAACACGGTCTTCATGGACTACTCAGGGCTTCATGTGCGAACTGCTGAGGATGTCGATCAGATCGTGACCGCGGTCGACACCCTCCTCGGTCCGGTGGGACACCGTGTCCACTCGATCGTGAACTACGACCGCTTCCTCCTCGACGAGGATGTTGAGGAGGCCTACGCCGATGCTGTGAAATACGTGGCCGACAAGTACTACCTCTCGGTTTCGCGGCACGCCACTGGTGGGTTCACCCGCCTGCGACTGAGCAATGAGTTCGCCAAGCGGAACATCGAGCCTGCCCTCCACGAGTCTCCTGGCGAGAGCGCACCGGACCATGGATGACTGAACCCGCATTCGCATCGGCACCAAGCGATTCATGTCTGAGGCGTGACGTCTCCGAGATACCGGAATCGGGCATCCCCTATCCGACAGCTGGTATCTCACATTCGGTAGCCTGCGAGGCATGAAACAGAAACGCTTTGCG
The DNA here is from genome assembly GCA_003648875.1 of Actinomycetota bacterium. Taxonomy (GTDB): domain Bacteria; phylum Actinomycetota; class Acidimicrobiia; order Spongiisociales; family UBA5794; genus B3-G11. The sequence continues at coordinate 2,681 of QMQC01000077.1, read as the reverse complement.
GCGAGACGCGCCGATTTCATGGAACAGCTCGGCGACACGATCGCCATCATCCCCGCGGGGAAGATGCAGACCCGCAACGACGACGTCGAGCATGCCTTCAGACAGAACTCGGACTTCTTCTTCCTCACGGGGTTCCCTGAGCCAGACTCGGTCGCCGTGTTCGACCCGGCACATGACACAGAACGATTCACGCTCTTCGTAAGGCCGCGTGATCCCGAGTTGGAGGCGTGGAATGGTCGTCGAGCAGGCACAGAGGGAGCGATCGAGCGATTCGGTGCAGACGCAGCGCACAATCTCGACGAACTCGACGGATGGCTGAAGAGGCGGTTCATAGGTCGTGGTTCTATCGGCTACTCCGTCACCGATTCGTCTGATGAGCGAACGCTCGCGGCGTATGCCGCAGCCAAAGCCCACGCACGGCGCGCAGGTGTCACGACACCGGATCGGATCGTCGACACGAGCGCGATCCTCCAGGAGATGCGGCTCTACAAGTCAGCTGAAGAAATCGAGGCCCTCCGCGAGGCCTGCCGCATCAGTGCTGCGGCCCACACGGAGGCGATGCGGTTCACGAGCCCAGACATGAGTGAACGCCAAGTGCAGGCCGCCATTGAGTACGTGTTCATGACGATGGGATCGGAACGCGTCGGATATGGAAGCATCGTTGCCGGCGGCGAGAACGCGACGATCCTGCACTACGTCGAGAACAACCAGCAGCTCAGGGGTGGCGATCTGCTGCTCATCGATGCTGGCGCGGAATACCGATATCTCACGGCCGACATCACCCGAACGTTCCCCGTCAACGGCATCTTCACAACACCGCAGCGGGCGATCTACGACATCGTGCTCGACGCCGAGAAGCGTGTGATCGAGATGTGCGGTCCCGGTCTTCCGTATTCAGACATGCATGAAAAGGCGGTCGAGCTGCTCTCCCATGGTTTGGTCGATCTCGGCCTGTTGCCCGGATCTGGTGAAGAGGCAATCGACAAGGGCTGGTACCGGCAGTACTTCTTTCACGGAACCGGGCACTGGCTCGGTCTCGACGTGCACGACGCCGGAACCTACAAAGTCGATGGTGCCGGCCGAAGACTTGAACCTTCGATGGCCTTCACGGTCGAGCCTGGCATATACGTTGCACCTCACAAGCCCTCGGTGTCCCTGTCGAACGCTCAATATGACCCGAAGCTGGCCGCAGAGCTCTCATACGAGATCGGTGCGGCTGCTGCGAAGGCTGAGTTCGTTCGTCGCACCGAAGAGGCCGGATCGGTTGACTTCGACGTGCCTCCAGAATTCCTGGGCATCGGTGTCCGCATCGAGGACGACCTACTCATTACTGCGGATGGATTCGAGAACCTGAGCTCCGGTACCCCTGTCGATCCCGACGAGATCGAGGCAGTATGTGCCGAGGAGTCCGAACTGCCGCTCTTTGGCTAACGCCCCGCCGCTCCCTGGGCAATGGACCGAATCAACTCTTGGCTCGCAGACTTCGGCTGCAGCTCAGTTGTCTGCGGTCATCTGACGACGTAGATCCGCAATCGTACTGGATGCGGATTCGGGCTCTATTCCGAGACGCGGGAGCTTCGCAGAGTTCCGGCTGTAGCGGCTCTCGACAGCTTTCTGGTATTCGGAGTCGTCGTCATCATCGTCATCATCGTCATCGTCATCTTCCCCATCGGCCCCGGCCTGTGGAGGGGCGGATGGCGAGAAGTCGATATCAGACGGCGGGATGAGCGGTTCTGGCACTTCGGTCTCAGCCTCGATGTCGGGCTCGTCGGGTTGCACCTCGCGCAGAGATCGAGTTTCGTCCAGCGCACGAGCTGCTTCCCGCCTGATCGCATCAATCGAGTCGTCCTCGGATAGTGGAGACTCCTGCACTGCATCAATTCTGTCTCGGAGGGAGCTGCCGTTGTCGATGCGGTCTCGCGGAACGTCATCCTCCTGTGCATTCCGGTCCACAGTGGGTGGAAGTGGTGCCGGATCAGGATCCGTCGCCGTCAAGGATGGTTCCGCTGCCTGTGAGGTGTGATCCACAGGATCAAGCCCGTCTTGCTTCAGCGCCAGATCATCAGGATTGAGACGTTCGATTTCAGCCTTGAGCCTGTCAACGGAGACGAGTTCAGACTCAAGCGCCTCGATACGCTCGCTCGACGCCACCGCAGCGCTCTCGGCATCGGCACGAAGTTTGTCAACTTCAGCCTGCAGCTCCTCAACGAAAGCAACCTGAGCCTCGAGGGCCTCAACAGTCTCGCTCGAAGCCTTGTTCTCATGGTCGGAATCAGCACGAAGCCGATCGATCTCCAACTTCAGTTCCTCGGAGGACCGAAGCTCAGCCTCAAGATGCTCTATGAGTTCAGCGGAGTCGGCTGTGGCAGACTCGGCATCCACACGAAGTTTGTCGACCTCAGCCTGCAGCTCCTCAACGAAATCAACCTGAGCCTCGAGGGCCTCAACAGTCTCGCTCGAAGCCGCATTCTCTTGCTCAGCATCAGCACGAAGACGCTCATTGTCGGTCTTGAGCTCCTCAACGGAGACAAGCTCGGACTCAAGCGCCTCAATACGATCACCAGATACGCTGGCAGCGCCCTCAGCATCAGAACGAAGCTTGTCGATCTGAGCCTCGAGCTCCCCAACAAACACAACCTGAGCCTCGAGGGCCTCAACAGTTTCGCTCGAAGCCGCATTCT
>QMQC01000076.1 GCA_003648875.1 Actinomycetota bacterium | reverse complement strand
CGGGTCGTACAGCGGGAATTTGTTCATGTGCCTCGTGCTCCCTGCGAGCCGGGAAAGTATCACTTGCGAATCGCTTCACAAAATCCACCCACTACGTTGGGACGGCTAGGAGGCTGCTGATTGATGCCGTTGGTGAGATCGGCGATCAGGCGCGCCACCCGCACAGGTAGAGCCTACATAGATTGCATAGGCCACTCCTTGTGGCGGAATGGCGGAGCCGAGACCACAGCGAGTGGTGATGCATGGTCGTCGAGATGGCCAACATGTGTTATTCAGCAGTCTCCTAAAAGACCTGATTGCACCAGGGGGACCGAGCGGTGTGGAACAGTCTGTGCAGACGACCAAGGGCGTCCACGTTGCCGCGAATGCGGTCGGCTGCGGCGTAGGCGTGGGTGTCGCCTCCCCCGAGATACAGTGCGCCGAGCACGTCGACGTCCATCTCCATGTCGGTGTCGCCATCGAGGCGACTGCAACCGGCGACGCCGTCTTCGACGATCAGTTCGTAGCTCCCATCTGTCCCCGGCCTGAAGGAGTTTGTGATCGTGAATCGTATCGCACCATCATGCTCATAGGAACGCGCCTCGAGTGCCAAGGTGACATCGAGGATCAGAATCCACAGCGCGTCGAAGTGGCTCTCGATCCTGACCCGCCTCGGCTCAACCAACTTCAGGGCAAGGGGGTCATCGACTCTGGTGTTCCACGAGCGAACATTGGGACAGCCGTCAACGTTCGTGAGGTAGGACCAGAGCGACGCATGAGCCAGTTCAGTTACTGCAACGACCTCGAGGATGTGAACCGTTCCATTTGCGTGGCCATCATCGCTCTCGCCACTTTGTTGGCGGTAGATCGCATAGCCGTCTGGGCTGTCACGACCGTCGTGGATCACGATGCGCTTGGCTGTCTTTCCCCGCTTGGTCCATTCTGCGTTGTACAGCACCTCGGTCTTCCACCACTGCGCTGTACGCGCGAACATCCCAGGCGTTGCGGTGACAACACCGTCAAAGATGGGAGGCAACACTTCGTGTGCATCCTCGACGCTGATCCGCCTCACTCTGTCGATATCCGTGCCATCTCGAAAGCAGATATCTCGACTCTGCATCGTGACAGTGTTGGCATATGAGGCGACCCCATAGCCATAGCGGCCATAGATACTCGACGCTGAGGCCCACAACCCGGCGATCGCGTACCCGTTGGCCACAGAGCTATCGAGATGCCGGGTCATCATCTCGCTCATCAGGCCCATGCGTCGGTGTGTCGGAAACACGGTCACGACTGTCGTGCCCTCCATTCCGATGTGTCCGCCCGGTACCGTGAGGTCAAGGTCGTATCCACCGAAGGTGCCAACGATCTCATCGCCCTCGAAGGCCGCGAGTGTCCGCTCAGGCGGAAGTGTTGTCCTGATGAGATCAACGAAGTCATCATCGGGGACATCGTCAGCAAAACCCTCGAAGAGGGCTCGGACGAACGCCGGGTACTCGCCATCTGTAATGGGTCTGTAGGTGATGGAATCCATCGCAGCAGGATACTCGTCGTCGTCGAGACTATTCCGCTGCGGTTAGGGTCATGGAGCCCGATCCGAGGAGTCCAAGATGACAAATGTACGCGTCGCAGTTCAGCTTCACCCACAGCATGCCGGCTACGCAGACATCAGACGTGCCGCAGCTGAGGCAGAGGAACTCGGGGCAGACGTGCTCTACAACTGGGACCATTTCTACCCCCTCTATGGCGGCGACCCGGACGCCAACGTTGGTAAGCACTTCGAGTGTTGGACGATGCTTGGCGCTTGGGCCGAAGCCACCGAGAGCATCAAGATCGGGGCTCTCGTGACCTGCAACAGCTATCGGAACCCTCAGCTGCTTGCAGATATGGCTCGTACCGTTGATGTGATCTCGGGTGGACGTCTCATCTTCGGAATCGGAAGTGGCTGGTTCGAGAAGGACTACGACGAATACGACTTTGAGTTCGGGACAGCAGGTGGGAGGCTCCGTGCGCTCGACGCCGCGATGCCCATCATCAAGGACCGCCTCGCCAGACTCGATCCACAACCCAAGGGAGACCTACCGATCCTGATCGGTGGTGGCGGCGAGAAGGTGACTCTTCGAATCGTGTCGGAGTACGCGGACATATGGCACGGATTCGGAGATCCTGAGATGTTCACCCACAAGTCATCCGTGCTGGACGATTGGTGTGCCAAGAGCGGCCGCAATCCGTCAGAAGTTGAGCGCTCAGTCGGGATCGATCCGAAGATGATCGACAAGGCAGACGAGTACGCAGCCGCAGGTGCAGACGAGATCACGATCGGCCTGAACGGCCCCAACTTTGACATGGGACCCGTCAGGGAACTCCTCGACTGGAGGAACAAGGCGTAGCAGGAAGGCCTACTACGACCGGGAGGAGATACGCCGAACGGAGTCGGGTAGCTCCAAGCCAGCTTCGAGCCCTGTCACAGGGATCGGGACACCCGCTCGCATCGTGAGTGGTATCTCTCCTGCCCAGATACCGAGATCCACGTCCCCTTCGTCATCGACCGGCGGACCCGAGCGAGTCTTTGCGGATGCTTCGTCGATGACGATCGCCAGGAGCTTCGTGCCCTTGTCTTCCTTCTCGTCAGGCTGACGGACCTCGCCCCAGCGACCGGGAAGCACGTGGTTAGTGATCGCGGCGAAAGCAGCCGTACGCTCATCGGGGTCGCTGACGACCCGTGGCCTCCCGAACACCATCACGCTGCGATAGTTCAACGAGTGATGGAAGGCCGATCGGGCGGCCACGATTCCATCGACGATCGTCACCGTGATGCACACGTCAGAACCGACGGTTGATCGCATCATGCGACTGGCGTGGGATCCGTGGAAATAAAGGACGTCTCCGACGCGCGCGTGGATCGTCGGAATCGCCACCGGACCCGTGTCCGTCTCAAACGCCACATGACAGATCAATCCCTCGTCGAGAATGCTGTCGATCGTTCCCCTGTCGTACGATGCCCGTTCAGGAACATGCTTGACTGTTGCTCGGTCAGATGGGTTCTGCATCGTGTCATGCTATCGGTCACTTGGTCCCGCGTCGCCACACCTCGACAAGCTCTTGGTACTTGGCCGATCGTTCGACAAGTTCGTCATGGGTGCCCTCCGCGATGACGCGCCCTGCATCAACCATCACGACCCTGTCAGCCCGTTCCGCTGATCTGAGGCGGTGAGCGATCACGACCGAGGTGCGACCGGACAGCAGCACCCGCAGGGCTCCCTCCACCTGGATCTCCGTCTCAGGATCGAGGTTTGATGTCGCCTCGTCGAGGACGATGATGGCCGGATCGGACAGGAAAGCCCTCGCCAGGGCAACGAGCTGCCGTTCACCTGCGGAGAACCGCCCGCCACGCTCTCGCACCTCGGTATCGAGGCCTTCGGGCAGAGACCGAACCCAATCATCGATACCCATGGCACGCATGACGTTCCACACGGCCTCATCAGGTGCAGAGACATCCGCGTAGGCGATGTTCTCACGCAACGTGCCTGAAAAGAGGAACCCGTCCTGTGGAATCAGCGCAAGCGTGTCTGAGCGCGAGCGCTCGGTGAGATCCCGAAGATCCGTTCCATCGATCGAGATCGTGCCGACGGTTGGGTCATAGAACCTCATGACGAGCTTTGCAATCGTGGACTTGCCTGATCCGGTCTCCCCAACGATCGCAACTCGCTCTCCTGCATCCACCGCCACCGAAACGTCAAAGAGGACAGGCGTGTCAGGCTCATACGAGAATGAGACGCCATCGAGCACGACGGTTCCCGCTACCGGTTCCGTGAGGTCATGAGCACCCGGTCTGTCTTCGACGACGACAGGTTCATCCATCAGTTCGAAAAGCTTGGCCATCGCCGAGAGAGCGGACTGAAGCAGGTTGTACACGTTCGACAGGTTGATGATCGGCTGGAAGAACCAATCGAGGTACAGCAAGAAGGCAACCAGCGTCCCGATGGTGAGAGAACCGTCCAGGACGCGCGTTGCGCCGATACCGAGTACCGCAGCAAGAGCGACGACCCTCAGCAGGGCAACGACAGGGAAGTACCATGAGATCGCCCTCGCTGCGTCCATGTTCGCATCAAAATATCGTTCATTGACTCGGCCGAAGGTCGAGGCCTGTGCATCCTCCTGGGTGAACGCCTGCACCACTCGCACGCCCGTGATGCCCTCTTGAAGCGTTGCAAGGACACGCCCGATGCGCTCGCGCACCTGGTCGTAGGCTCTCCTCGCCTGGCGTTGGAAGATCACAGAGACCCCAAGGAGCACACCAACGACAACAAAGACCGCAAGAGCCATCTGCCAGTCGACAAGACCGAGAGCAACCGCCACACCGATCACCGTGAGCAGGTTGGTCAACGCCATGGCCGCGCCTTCCGATGCGAACTCCTGAAGGGACTCGATGTCTGATGTCATGCGTGACACAAGAACGCCACTCTTGGATCGGGAATAGAAACCCATGTCGAGCCGGAGGAGCCTCGAGAACACGACTGATCTGAGACGCACCAGATATCGCTCGCCGATGACAGCAACGCTCCATTGTGAGATCGCCGCAGCGAAGTACTGGACAACCAGGAGGCCAACGAAGATCGCGGCCGCCGTGACGATCACCTGCCTGTCGCCCTCTGTGATACCTTGGTCGATCCCACCCTTGATCACCAGCGGACCGAGGAGCCGCACGATGGTCGCAACGAAAGTGATCGCGACCGTCCCAACGAAAGGCCACTTGAGGTCTGGCGCAATGCGCCCAGCGCGACCCACAAGACGACCGGGTCGATCGACCTTGTAATCGCCGGCAGAGGACATGTACTTCATGCGATCGCCCCCATATCGGCCGCAAGCACCTCTGAATAGCGGGGAACGGTCTCGAGAAGCTCATCATGGGACCCGAACGCGACCACGCGGCCATCCTCGATGAACACCACGTTGTCCACAAGCGCAAGCGTCGACGTCCTGTGGGCGATGATCACCGTCGTGCGACCAGCCATCACCTGCTTCAACGCCTCTTGTATCTCTGCCTCGACAATCGCGTCAACCGAGGAAGTCGCGTCGTCGAGAATGAGGACTCTCGGATCACGGACAACGCCCCGAGCCAGGCTCACGCGCTGGCGTTGGCCCCCGGACAGCGTCGATCCCCGCTCTCCGACCACCGTCGCGTAGCCGTCAGCGAATTCGCAGATGAACTCGTGGGCCTTTGCGAGACGGGCAGCCGATCGCACACGGTCATCTGAAGCCATGGGATCGCCAACCCTGATGTTCTCCTCGATCGATGCCGAGAATAGATAGGACTCCTGGAACACCACCGCTACCTCGCTCCGGAGCTCATCGAGGCGGAGTTCGCGGACATCGACTCCATCGATAGTGATCGACCCTTGCACAACGTCGTAGAACCGCGGGATTAGGTGCGCAATTGTCGACTTGCCGGAGCCGGTTGCACCCACCAGGCCAACCGAGGTTCCTCCGGGAATAACAAGGTTCACATCTTTGAGGACGCTCGCACCATCGGGATATGCAAATGAAACCGAGTTGAACCTGACCTCCCCCTGGCCGGGCTTGAGATGCTCAGGGCGCCGTGGCTCGGAGATCTCTGGTGCAGTCGCAAGCAGCGCGTCGATGCGCGAAGCAGCGGCGGCTGACCTCGGGAGGTTCGCAAAGAACCATCCAGTGATCATGAGCGGCAGAACCATCGTTGCGAGGTACTGCGTGAAGGAGACAAACTCGCCGAAGGTCATCGCACCGTCCACAACTCGAATGCCACCTATGAGGAGGACGGCAACTGTTCCCAGGGCCGGGATGATCTCGAACAGCGGTCTGTAGATGGCCCTCTGTTTAGCCATGCCCATCGCAGCGTCATAGATCGTCTCGGCCTTGTCATCGAGCCGTTTCTGTTGTTGGGCCTGTTGTCCGTAACTCTTCACGACCTCGATCCCAGAAACCGTCTCCTCCACGACATGGGAGAGCTCGGAGAGTCGCTGCTGAAGATCGAACGAGAATCCGACCACCCTGCTTGCGAAGCGGCCGGAGGTGAGGAGAAGTGCAGGGACCATCAGCGCCGCAGTGAGACCGAGGACGGGGTCGATTATCACAAGCACCACGGTGACCACGAAGAACATGACCAGGTTGGCCAGGGTGATCGGGGCCATCGCCAGAATCAACCTGAGTTGGCTCAGGTCCGATGAAGCACGGGCCATGAGTTCACCTGTTGACGTGACGTCGTGGAACGAGAAAGCCATGCGTTGGATGTGGGTGAATATTTCGTTGCGAAGGTCGGCCTCGGCACGGTACGAAACCTTGAAACCGTAATAGCGACGCAGGGAGATGCCAATCGCCTGGATCGCGCCCGCGACGATGATCAGGCCGAGCAATGGCCACACGTTCGACATCCCCGACCCCGAGACAACGGCATCGATCACCCGACCGACGAGATAGGGGACCCAAACGACCATTGACATCCAGATCAGCGCACCGCCGATCGACACCGCTGCGATACGGCGATACCTGACAAGGACGCGCCACAAGAGGGCGATTCCTACGTTGAGATCCCCGAGGCGCGATTGGCGTTCCGACATTGCTCTCAGGCTACCGGTACGACTTCTCCTCCAGAACCCGTAGCAATGATCCAACGCCGATCGGCCCCGCCACGACGACGACTCCGACCCCGTACAACCACAAGAGAATCAATCCGATCGTCCCAAATACCGCTACGGACGCTGCAGCACCGGAAGGCACGAGACTGAAGGCAGCCCAGGTACCGACAGCCAACACAGTGGTCACCAGTGCCGATGTCGCCGCGGGTCGGCGTATCGGCTGAGGCGCACCCCATCGGTAGACGGCGAACAACAGCAGGAAGATCCACATGACAGCAATTCCAACGAAGACCCATTCCCCGATGGGAAGACCCCAGGGGAGCATCGACGCGATTCGACCTGTCAGGCCTCGGCCCACAGCAAGCAACGTGTAGGCCGCAAGGACTCCAACGCCACCCCCAACAGTGACCAGGATGCCCGTTGCCCTCATGCGCACATATCCGACCTCGACGTCGGAATCCTCAACGAGTCGTAGCGCCTTCTGTACCGTGTAGACCGCCCGCGAACCGGACCACAGCGCAACAAGAAGGGTCACGATGATGATGACGAGCCTGTTGTCCTCCACGGCTTCAACGGACTCGCTCAGAATCTGGACCAGGAAATTCGCGATGTCAGTCGGCAGCGTCTCGTTGATGAAACGATACGTGTCGTCTAGTACGTCCTGGGTGGTGTCGAGCAACGTCAACATCGACACAAATGCGAGAGCGAGGGGAACGATCGCAAAGAGAGAGTTGTAAGCGAACGCTGCGCCCATGAGAAGCGGGTCTGCCCGCCGGAGCGCACCAGCAGCGTCGGAGTACCACGCATGGACGAACTTGATGATGGATCGCATTGGTCCGAGACTACGGGTATAAGGACTACCAAGGTGCCATTCCTAGAATCGCTGCGATGCGAAAGCTGATACCCCTCGTGCTTGGTGTTGTCGT
>QMQC01000075.1 GCA_003648875.1 Actinomycetota bacterium | reverse complement strand
TGGTTGCAACAGATGGAAGCATTGACGTCGATGAGACAGCGAGGTTTGCATATGCACTTGCTGGCCCGGATGGAACCACGACTGTTGCCACGATCGTCTCGATTCCACGGCAACTCGTCTCTGAACTCCGCGAGCAGTGGGGAGAGCCGGAACCGATCGCCGTCGATTCGGACGCCGAGTATGTCGGCGCGCCAGAATCCGGCGGCGCGATGAGAAGGGGCTACCCCGGCGACGACGCTGTCGTGGACCAGTACCTTGGGAACAAGCGGGTTGACGCATGCCGACCCGTCCGCGAAGCGATTCGTGCGTTGGGTGGGAAAGCCGATTCCCAAGCCAGAGAGGGAACCGACATCACTGCCGGGATCATGGAGATGGCAGAAGAATTGGGTGCCGACGCAATCGTGATCGGTTCCCATGGACACGGCTCATTCCAGGGCCTTCTGGGATCAACCGGTGCCAAGCTCGTACGCAGAGCCAAACGCCCGGTACTTGTCCTCAGATAGCCCGACCAAAGCGACCACGCTCAGGGGATGATTGACCACTCATCGCGCCGGTGCGATAATCGAAGAGTTGGAAAGGCATCATGAAGATCGTTGGCTACGTACGACAGACCCCTGGAAGGACGGATCCGGACACCGCGTTCGCTCAGAGCGAGCGGATTCGACGCTGGGTTGCGGACACCTCGAATGAACTGATTTCTGTTTGTCAGGATCATCACGCCGCCTCGGCTCCGACAGACCGACCGGGATTCATGGCGCTTCTCGACATCGTTCGATCAGGGGGCGCTGACGCCGTTGTCGTGGCAAGCTTGTCTGCCCTCTCGCCGGACAAGATGACCCAGGAGATCATGATCCAGGACCTTCGAAAGGGTGGCGCCACGATCATCGCCACCGATGAAGCCGACATCGCGGCCCTCCAGGGCGGCGAACACGATCACGCACGCGTGCTCGTGCGTGACATCCTCGCCAGAGTTGCCGAATACCGGGAGGCGTTCGGCCTGTCGGGAGACGTTGAGCCGTCTGTTCGCCCCGCGGTTATTGAATATGATCTGATTCCCACCAAGGAGACGACCGACGTCGTCGTCGAGCTCATCGGTCCACGAGCCTCGCTCGCGGACTGATCATCCGCATTCCGGCATCCGGCATCCGGCGGACTTCGGACTTCGGTAAGGGAGCAAAGCGACCGACCCGTAAGGGAGCAAAGCGACCGACCCGTAAGGGAGCAAAGCGACCGACCCGTAAGGGAGCAAAGCGACCGAAGTAGCTCTACAGAGCCAGCGCCGCCCAGGTCGCGCGGCCAAGAGCGAAGGCTCTTCCGGCTGCAACGATGGCAGACCCGGCCCGGAGTTCACCATCGATGTCGAGGACGATCATCACGATGTCGACTCCCTCGACCCTTCGATCGTCGATGTTCACAACGATCGGATCAGGAGAGGATGAGTCCATGAGACTCGCAGTTGCCTTGATGACGGCAGCCTCAACACCACCCTCGCTTGATGAGGCGACCTTTGAGATCTCGTGCCCATCTGAGGAACTCACAGTGACAACGATCCCTGACCTGCCCTCATCGACCGTCACCCTCTCAAGTCGTGCGACGCCGGCAGGAGATACCTTTGGCAGAGTTGGCGCGACGGCCTGAGATTCGGCGCGCTCGTCCCGCTGCTCGACGAAGGAAGGGAGACCGTGGCTCTCCGCGGGCTCCGGGGAGACAGGCGCCACGATACGCCCCTCACCCTCAGAAGTAGCTACCGGAGCAGGCTCGGCAACCTCAGGTTCCTTGTCGGTGAGATCGATTATCGCTCGACCCTCGTCTTCGGCCACTTCGTGCGCAGGCGCCGACTCGTCGGCTTCTGCTGTGAGCAGGGCGACGGATCCTGGCTCTTTCTGGGATTCGGAATCTGGAGTTGGTTCGCCCGGGAGTCGGGTGTCCGTGCCTAGTCCGTGCGAACTCAGAACGCGCCGAATCGCGCCGCCAACAGCTTGCTGATCTGCATCTTCTGCGATCCTGATGCGTAGCCCGGCCGGGGCGTCATGGGAACCGTCAACCTCGGCGCCTTCAACGCCGGGTATCCCCAGCAGGTCATCCTGCAGAGAGGTTTCGACCACCGTCAACTCCTTGCCCGTTGAAATATCACGCTGCTCGTCTCCAACGAAGATACGAAACAACATCGTCGGAGGCAAGGGCCATATTCGAGCGCCCATAAGCAGTAGTCACCCGCCACTCCATGACGGTCCGATCCGGAATCGGCAGAAATGGTGCCCGCGCCCACCACCGATCGGGTGAATATGCAATCAGGGCAGCGATCGCTGTAGGCCAGAGGTAGGGCCGAAGAGCCACAGCCAGAAGAATCCGATAACTCAACATCGGTCGCGACGATAACCGACTTCCGACTTCCGAACGCCGACCAAGCGGATTTCGGAGATCGGAGTTCGAGATGGGGAGCAAAGCGACCGACCGCTTCTCCCCACTCACGTGCTGTACCTTCCAATCGCGGGTATGGTTTTTACGTCCGAGCCGGGCATCTAAGGAGGCAGCGTGCCAGTGAAACCTGACGAACTCGCGTGGTTCGGGGACCGCTACCAGGCGATCGCCGAGAATATCGAACGCGTGATCCAGGGCAAGCGCTCGACGATCGAGCTCGTTGTCACAAGTCTTGTCGCCGAGGGCCATCTCCTCATCGAAGATGTGCCGGGCGTCGGCAAGACACTGCTCGCAAAGTCCCTTGCTCGCTCGATCGATTGCTCGTTCCAGAGGATCCAGTTCACACCGGACCTACTTCCGTCGGATGTGACTGGCGTCTCAGTATGGAATCGAGAAGAAGGCACGTTCACCTTTCGTGCCGGACCCGTGTTCGCAAATGTACTTCTCGGCGATGAGATCAATAGGGCAAGCCCGAAGACTCAGGCCGCGCTTCTCGAGGCAATGGAGGAGCGTCAGGTCACTGTTGATGGGGAGACACGAGTGCTGGATGCACCGTTCATCGTCATCGCCACGCAGAACCCCATCGAGCACGAAGGCACCTATCCCCTTCCGGAGGCACAACTCGACAGGTTCATGATGCGGGTCACGATGGGATACCCCGAACGTGTGAAGGAACTCGAAATGCTCCAGACCCATGGAGAACATTCGAGCTTCGTGGACCTCAAGCCCGTCGTCCACGCCGAAGACGTTGTGCGGATGGCATCCATTGCTCGCGAGATTCACGTAGCGGATGTTCTCCGCGGCTATCTCATCGATCTGGCGGAGGCCACGAGAACCCATCCGGACATACTGCTCGGCGCAAGCCCGCGCGCAACACTCTTTCTCCAAAGAGCGGCACGCACCGTCGCTGTTGCAGACGGAAGGGACTACGCGAGCCCCGATGACGTCAAGACGATCCTCACCGCCGTTCTCAACCACAGGCTGATCCTCCGCCCTGAGGCTCAGATGCGGGGATCGACGGTGGAAGAGGTCCTCACCCAGATCGCAGGAACGGTCCCTGTCCCGGGGACACGGGACGCACGCTGATGCCAACGTTTCGAGGTTGGGCCGCCACCGGTGCGGCTTCTGCTCTCGTTGTTCTATGGGCGGCGTTTGGCGAGGACTTACTACTCGCCCTTGCAATCTTCCTGATCACAGCCGTCGTTGGCGGCACCGCATACGTTCGACTATCCGGTCCGAAACTCGCACTCAGACGCATGATCAACCCTGAACAACTCCACGACGGTGAGCGCGCTCTCGTGGACCTGGCACTCGTATCGAAACGCAAGGTCTACCGCGTCAGGGTCGAAGACAGGGTGCACGGTCTCGGTTCAGCTACGTTCGTTGCCGACAGGGTGGCCGCCGGCGATCAAATGGCAGGGCGATATGAGGTGCTCTGCAGACCAAGAGGCGTGTACAAGGTTGGCCCTTCGCGCATCTCCATCACAGACCCAATCGGTTTCGCAGAGGCGACATCTACCGCCGGTATCGTCGATCGCCTAGTCGTGTATCCCAAGGTCGAGGATCTTGCCGGAGTCCCAACAGGTCGTGGTCAGGATCAGACAACCAATACGTCGAGAGCGAGTTTCTGGCACATGGGAGGAGAGGATTTCTTCACTCTTCGCGAGTATCAGCAGGGTGACGATCTCAGGAGAGTCCACTGGCCGTCATCTGCAAAGCACGATGAGCTGATGATCAAGCAACTCGAGATGCCATGGCAGTCGCGGGCATTCATAGTCTTCGACCCCCGCGCCGAACCACACCAATCAGCCGAGAGCTTCGAGCAAGCTGTCAGGGGTGCGGCATCTGTGCTGCGGCATCTGTTCAGGAGCGGGTACACGCCGACCATGTGGGCAGGTTCCGGAAACGGGACTCTCGTCTCAAACGGAGAGGCCTACAGACATGCAATGGAAGAGCTGGCCACGATTGCTCCTCGCAGGGCGCTCGACCTTCGCCATCTGGTCAGCAGACTCAGACGTAGCGGCATGGCTGGCGGTGTCCTCGTCATGGTGACGGGCCAGGCGGACGAGGCCGACCTGGCAGCGTTTCAACTTCTGAGTCAGGATTTCTACAGAACGGTGGTGTTATCCGTCGGACAGGGGGACAATGGCGACGTCCTGGGATTTGCAGGGGCTGGAGCCCTCGTCGTCACGACATCGCCGGACGGAACATGGGCAAACCCATGGCGAAACGCAATGGAGCACGGATGGTCTATCGCTTCAGCTGGATAGCAGGCACCGCAGCTATCGGACTCGCCTTCTGGGAGCTGTCGTCGCTGATGCGCGATTCCGTTACGGGCACTTCGTGGCAAGTCGCGATCCTCGTTGCTGCTCTCTTGGGAGCGGGTATCACATGGACCGCGATTGCCTACCGCGCCCCCGCCTGGATCGTGGTTGCCACAAACCTTGGCGCCTTCATCGTGCTCACCGGGCTCATCGTGGCACCAGAGACACTTCTCGTTGTGATTCCGACCGGCGATACCTGGGTTGTCCTGGTCGATGAACTCAGACGAGCTCTCGACATTATCCAACACAGCGTCGAGCCTGTACACCCTGCGCCCGGCCTTGTCGTGCTCATCTCGCTTCTGTTCTGGACTCTCGGGTTCCTCATCACTGCAGGTCTGTTGAACGACCGTCCGTTCGTAGCCGTCCTGACGCCACTCATCGTTGCCGTCCAGTTCTCCATCATCGACCGGAAGCCAAAGAGCCTCGCCCACCTCACGGTGTTCATACTTGCGGTCGCCTTCTCCCTTGTTGCGATCCGCGCAGACGAACGGGATCGCGGAACGGGAAGGCTCCAACGGGTCAACGCCACTCGACCCCCATCGCGCAGGCCTACGCCCGCGATCGGAGTGCTCATGGCTGGAACGATAGTTGCGGGCCTCATCGCTGTCGGACTCGTTGGCGACGCAGTCCCCGGCGACGGGTTCGTTACATGGCGATCCCCATCTGGCTATTCCGACGGCTACTCCGGTTCGGCCTCGTACAACCCGTTCGTCGACATCAGGGCAGGCCTCGTCAGCCAGACCGACAACCCGCTCTTCACCGCCGACATCGAAGGTGCGGACCCTTCGACCGTCCTCTTCCGCACCGTAACACTCGATGTCTATCGGAATGGGAAGTGGGGCACTGACCGAGTGCACTCGTTCCCGCTCTACGAGGAGCCGTGGATCGAACCCGCCCACAGGTATCGCGGCGAGACAAGTTCTGTCGTGGCAGACATCAAGATCCAAAACCTCACTCAGCCATGGCTGCCAGCTCCCTCCACGCCGACAGCTGCGGTTGCCGGGACCGAAGACGACACACGATCGATGGAAGTCAGACGATTGGACGGAGCGTTGTCTCTCCCGGGTTCAGTCACGTACGTGGGGATGGAGTACTCCGTTCTGGCCGAGGTGCCCAAGTACACAGCGAGGACTCTTGCCGAGCTGGCGCGCACCGAGACCGGAGAGCTGAGCCCACTGTTCAAAGCCGCGGTCGAGGACGGAAGAAGCATCCCCGATCGATCCACGTCGGTCGAGCAGGCAGAGCTCGAGAATGTTGAGTTCTGGACCGAGCTGCCAGATGATCTCGGTCTCGGAGTGAACGTCCAAGCAGCACGGCGGACAAGGGGTCTCACTACGAACTTCGAGAAGGCGTGGGCGCTTGAGTCTTACTTCAGGCTCTCCGGCGACTTCACATACAACACCGATGTCCCAGCTCAGTACACGACAGGTGACGTCTCTGATTGGCTCACTGACACACAGAACCCGTATCTTCGCAATGGCTACTGCGAGCAGTTCGCAACGGCCATGGCGCTCATGGGCCGATCCATCGGAGTCCCTTCAAGAGTCGTCCTCGGATTCACTCCCGGCGACGCTCTCAACTCCACGCTTGTGCAGGTGAAGGACAAGAACGCACACGCTTGGGTCGAGATGTGGATACCGGCGTATGGGTGGATGGCGTTCGATCCGACTCCTCGCGCGGGATACGCAGCCCCAACCGCGAACGAGAGTCTCTCCGACATCCTTGAATTCTCGCCCTACGATTACATGGATGCGATCCCCATCGCCGAGATCGTTGACGACTCCGGTGGCGGTGTCGGGCCAGACCTGGGCAGATTCGGCGGTGAACGTAACCCACCCGATCCCAACTTCATCCGTGGCGCTGGTGGTGACGAGGAGGGCGCCGCGGGTCTCACCCTTCCACTGTGGGCGACCTGGATCCTCAGAATCGGTGCCGCCGCAATGGTTCTCCTGGCTCTCTCCCCCATCACGAAGTGGTTTCGCAGGCGCCACAGAATTGCTCGGCTCAAGAGAGGCGATATCACCGCGGCGTGGGAGGACATCACGGACAGACTTGCCGACCTCGGTGAGCCAATCGACGCTGCAAGCACACCACTCGAGGCTGCCGAGTCCCTTGACGAGGCATTCATTCCGCTCGCACAGGCATATGGAGAAGCGGTGTATGGCGGACACGATTCAACGACCGCCGTCATCGAGCGCGCAACTGATGCTCACACCAGAGCCGTGCAGCACATGGCAACGCGCTACTCGTCAATCGAGCGTGTGCTCGGCGCGTTCCGCCCGACCAGGGCGCTCGAAAAGTGGTCTGAATTGATCGACCGAAGAAACGGGAACAGGTGATCGTCAGCCTGAGGCTTGGTCCTTCTCTTCGAGCACGTCGTCTTCGACCAGTTTGAGCATCTCTCGGAAGCTCGCTCGATCAAGCTCGAACTTTGATACGTCATCCTCGACATCCTGCGCGATCTGATCGATCTTCACGAAGAATGCGAGCTGACCCTGGCGAAGCGCGTCGAGCAATTCTGTTTCGTCATGTGCAACTGCGAAGATCGACTGGCCGTCCGTGACGAGCTTCACGCCTGCGAGATGATCATCCATGTCACCGGTGCGACGCAAGTAGTCCCATGCCCGACGTACTCGCTGGATGGACAATCCGTTGTCGAGGAGGCTCTTTATGACCCGAAGCCCGACAAGGTCACGAAAGCTGTAGATGCGACGCCTTCCGGGTCGACCATCGGTTGTCTGTATGGAGGGTCTTATCAGCCCGACCTTGTCCCAGTATCGAAGTTGATGAGGTGTACAAGACGTCAGCCGACATGCCTGTGCGGCGGTGAAACCCTCCAAAACCCATTCTCCCTTTTGCTCATCATGCGGACGATACGAGGTTGTCCGCTCCGTCCT
>QMQC01000074.1 GCA_003648875.1 Actinomycetota bacterium | reverse complement strand
CCTCAATTCTGCTGTCCTGCACGGTTGGAAACTCGACCATGTCATCGAACGCGGTCTCAGTGCAGAGACCATTGATCGCATTCCTTCGTATCAGGGGCAGGAGCAGGTTCCGAGACTTCTCGGCGTCCGCTGGATACGCAACGAGAAGTCCACCCGCTCTCCCCGCTTGTCGCAAGTCATTACCCTCCGTGGCATGCTCACGCGTCCGGCTCCATCCTCGATCCCTGACGGACCAGGCGTCTACATCTTTCGGGATGCCCACGGCAGACCGATCTATGTCGGAAAGGCCAAATCCCTCCGCAAACGGACTGCGAATTACTTCGCATCGGACCTATCGCCACGCACAAGAACGATGGTCACCGCTGCGACCGATCTCGAGTGGATCGTCACAGACTCGGAGATAGCTGCCCTCATGCTCGAGTACTCCCTCATCCAGGAGCTTCAGCCCACATACAACGTTCGCCTGAAGGATGACAAGTCGTTTCCATATCTTGCGATAACCAGAAACGAGGAGTGGCCGAGAGCCATGGTGATGCGAGGCAGGCGTAGGAAGGGCGTCGAGTATTTCGGGCCGTACGCAAAGGCGTATTCCATCAGGCACACGCTCGACGGACTCTTGCGCACATACCCGATCAGGACATGCACCAACGCCAAGTTCAAACGGCATGCGGCCACGGGACGTCCTTGTCTCTTGTTCCACATCGAGAAATGTGCCGGTCCGTGCGTCGGTGAGATCTCCCATGACGTCTACACACAACAAGTCGATGGACTCGCATCGTTTCTCAGTGGGGACAGTGACAAGTTGATTGCAGACATTGAACAAGGGATGCGGCACGCAGCCGAACAGCAGGAGTTCGAAAAAGCGGCCCGCATGCGGGACCAGGTCACGGCGATGCGAGTTGCTCTCGAACGCCAGGAACTCGTAACCGATCGCCCCGAAGACTTCGATGTCATCGCATACGCAGATGACGACCTCGAGGTAGCCCTTGTCGTACTGAACGTGAGGCGGGGGAGGGTGATCGGCAGGAAGGCAATGGTCGTCGACCGGATCGAAGACATCACCATCGAGGAGTTCCTCTCTCGAATCATTGGACAGCTGTATGCGGACGAGCCACCGCCGAGACAGGTGCTGGTTCGGGACATGCCCTCCGACGGGGAAATCGTGACCGAGTGGCTCACGCTGGCACGAGGGTCGAAGGTGAGTCTGCGAGTTCCCCAACGTGGCGCGAAGCGCAGGATCATGGTCACGGCGATTGCCAATGCGGAGCAGGAATTTGAGCGCAACAGGCTCAAACGACACTCCGACCACAACGCTCGCGCGCGGGCGCTCCGAAGTTTGCAGGTGACGCTGGATCTTCCGGATTCACCATTGCGGATCGAGTCCTATGACATATCGACGATCCAGGGCAAGCACACAGTCGCCTCCATGGTGGTCTTTGAGGATGCTCTTCCAGTCAAAACGCAGTACCGGCGGTTCAAGATCAGGACCATCGACGGGCAGGACGACTTTGCAGCAATGGAGGAGGTGATTCGAAGACGATTCGAGGCATACCTCGCAGAACGCAAGCTTCCCCTTGAGGAACGAGGTCGATTCTCCTATCCGCCAGGACTTGTTGTGATCGATGGAGGCAAAGGGCAGCTCGGCCGTGCCGTCCAGGTCCTCGAGGAACTGCGTCTTGAGATACCGGTGGTCGGCCTGGCGAAGAAACTCGAGGAAGTGTTCCAACCCGGCGCGTCAGAGCCCATCGTGATACCCAGGGGTGAGGAGGCTCTCTATCTCCTTCAACGTGTGCGCGACGAGGCTCATCGGTTCGCCGTGGCGTACCATCGGACGCTGCGGGACAAATCGATGGTCGACTCGATACTCGACGATGTCGTGGGTGTTGGGCCTGGACGAAAGAAGGCGTTGATCAAGACGTTCGGATCGGTCAAGCGCATGCGCAAGGCATCGCTATCAGATCTTGCGAACGTCGTACCCGATAGGGTGGCAGTAGAACTGTACGAGGCACTGCACGAGATCTGAGCGAACACATGGCAGAACGAGACGTCGGCGCCCAGGTTGTCATCGTCACCGGCCTTTCGGGAGCGGGACGATCCCAGGCGGCCAATACCCTCGAGGATATCGGATACTTCGTGGTCGATAACCTCCCAACCGCCCTGATCTCCGACCTCGTGGCCACCGTTGGTGTTGCTGAGGGCGATCGCTCACGCATTGCCGTTGTAACCGATATCCGTACCGGCATGAACGAAACGGATCTCGATATGGCCCTCATCGATCTGCATCGGGACGGATACCGAACGACCGTCCTGTTCCTCGATGCCGATGATGCAGTGCTCGTCCGCAGATTCGAAGAGTCGCGCCGCCCGCACCCTGCGGATCAAGCATCGCTAGCTGTGGCCATCGCGACAGAGCGCGCCGCTTTCGAGCCTGTTCGGGCACTCGCTGACGTGATCATCGATACATCCGAACTCAATGTGCACCAACTCAGGGACAGACTCAGGGATGCATTTGCCGGTGTCGATTCGGCGCAGGGCATGCGGGTCGATGTCGCTTCGTTCGGTTTCAAGCGAGGCACGCCACGCGTTGTGGATCTGATGTTCGACGTTCGTTTCCTGCCGAACCCTCACTGGGAGCCAGACCTGCGACCACAGACCGGCATGGATGCGCCGGTGCGCGACTACGTCTTCTCTCATGTCGAGGCAGGACAGTTCCTGACCATGGCCACCGACATGCTCGACTTCCTGCTGCCGCACTATGAGGCCGAAGGGAAGTCGTACCTCACGATCGCGGTCGGATGCACGGGAGGAAGGCACCGAAGCGTCGCGCTGGCAGAAGCAATAGGGGAGCACCTCGTAGAGTCAGGTGTCGAGACATTCGTCCACCACAGAGATGTCGCACTCTGATGCATCCGGTCGGGACTGAACCAGAGACACTTCCCCAGGAGCTCGATGTCGCATTCGAGGGGCCGAGGGTTGTTGCGATCGGCGGGGGACAGGGTCTCTCGCGAGTTCTCCGGGCGGCGCTCACCTACTCGGGGCGAGTCGACGCGATCGTCACGGTCGCAGATGATGGTGGATCCAGCGGCAGGCTCACAACGCACCTCGACATCCCGCCTCCCGGGGATATCCGAAAGTGTCTGCTGGCGCTCACTCCGGAGGACTCCACGTGGAGGCGTCTGTTCGAGTATCGATTCGAAGGTGCTGACGTCGCCGGACACTCGCTCGGGAACCTGATTCTTGCGGGTCTTACCGACATCGAGGGTTCATTCGAGCTGGCCCTGGTGAGGGCTGAGCGACTCCTCCACACGCGTGGATCCGTGATTCCGGCCGGGGGGCAACATCTTGAGCTTGAGATCGAATCGGATGGGACGATCGTCAGGGGGCAGGTCGCGATTTCTCTCCACCGCGGATCGATCGACGCGGTCAGGGTACGACCCGAGACCGCTGCTGCGACCGAGCGTGCTGTTGAGGCCATCGAGATGGCAGACGTGATCATTCTCGGTCCCGGAAGTCTCGTGACCTCGACGATCGCCGCAATGCGCGTCCCCGGGATCACCGAGGCGATCAATCGGAGTCCGTCCCACCTCGTGTACGTCGGCAACCTTGTCACCCAGGATGGCGAGACCTTGGAGATGGACGGCATCGACCATCTCGACGCCCTGCTGCGTCTGACAGGAGTGCGCCCGCCGCGTACTATCGTCGCGAACGACAGACAGATCGAGGTCGCTTCACCGCTCAACAAGATTGAATTCGACCCGGAGTTGACTGCAACGTACGGCGCGGACCTGGTGCTGTCTGATCTCGTCGATGCAGGGGACACCCGGCCAAGTCACGATCCCAAGAAGCTCGGTGAAGCACTCGAGAACATCACGCCATGATCATCAGGAGCGACTCATGAAGGTAGCGATCAACGGATTCGGGCGAATCGGACGGAACTTCTTCCGTGCAGCGAAGGGGGCCAACGTTGCCACCGATCTACGAAAGGCGGTCGTCGGGATCGACGCAACCGATGCCGACGCGATCACCACGGCCTGGAAAAGGATCGCAGCTGCCGTCAAGGGCATCGACATCGTCGCGATCAATGACCTCGGCGATGTGCATGCAAACGCCAATCTCCTGAAGTACGACACGGTGCACGGCACGTACCCCGGCACCATCGAAGTGGTCGGGGGGGACATGGTCGTCGATGGGGACGCCTTCAAGGTGTTCGCCGAGCGCGACCCGGAGCAGCTTCCGTGGGGTGAACTTGGCGTTGACATCGTGATCGAGTCGACCGGGGTGTTCCGCACACATGATGCAGCGTCGAAGCACTTGACTGCGGGTGCCAGGTATGTGATCGTCAGCGCCCCAATGCGCGACCCGGACGTGTCGATCGTGCTTGGTGTCAATGACGGCGATCTCGATCCAGAGCGGGACAGGATCGTCTCGAATGCGTCATGCACGACCAACTGCATTGCTCCGATGGCAAAGGTGCTCGACGATGTCTTCGGCATCCAGGAGGGTGCGTTCACGACGGTCCATGCATACACGAATGACCAGGCGCTGTCCGATGTGATGCACTCGGATCCGCGACGTGCCAGGGCAGCAGCGCAGAACATCATCCCCGCATCGACAGGCGCGGCTACCGCGGTTGGAAAAGTGTTGCCGAACCTGGATGGGAAACTCCTCGGAACCGCGCTCCGTGTCCCCGTCGTTGACGGATCCATTACGGACCTCGTCGTCAATGTCGCCAGAGAGACAAGTGTGGACGAGGTCAACGCCGCTCTGAAAGCCGCAGCCGAGGGACCACTCGCCGGAATCATGCGGTACACGGAGGACCCGATCGTGTCGTCTGACATCATTGGAGATCCTCACTCCTGCATCATCGATGGAGCATCCACGATGGTGTCCGGTTCGATGGTGAAGGTGTTTGGCTGGTACGACAACGAGTGGGGCTACTCGAGTCGTCTCGTCGACCTGGTACGCAAGCTTGGTTAGCGACGCCCTTCGGACCATCGACTCGCTTGAATTGTCCGGGCGCACCGTTCTGGTGCGTTCTGATCTCAACGTGCCGCTCGACAACGGAGCCGTGACTGACTTCTTTCGCATCGCGGCGAGTCTCGAAACGATCCATGAACTCATCGGAAAGGCAAGGAGAGTTGTCGTTGCAAGTCACCTCGGTCGACCGCAGGGCCATGATATGTCTTTGTCGATGCGTCCTGTTGCTGAGACTCTTGCACAACTAGGGGGGTTCGACACAGTCCTTGCGCCAGGAGTGATCGGCCCGCAAGTCGATGCGGCGGTCGAACACGCCCCATCCGAGACGGTTGTGGTTCTGGAGAACACTCGTTTTGAGCCAGGTGAGACGAAGAACGATCCTCGGGTTGCCGATGGTCTGGCCAGACTCGCGGACGTGTTCGTCGATGACGCCTTTGGAACCGCACATCGGTCTCATGCGTCCAACGTGGGGGTTGCGCAGCGGTTGCCTTCCGCCGCGGGTCGCCTCCTCCAGGCCGAGATCGAGGCGGTCGACCGACTGCTTACCCGCAGCGAGCGACCATACGTGGTTGTGATGGGCGGGGCAAAGATATCTGACAAACTTGGTGTCATCGAGAACCTTCTTCCGAAGGTCGATCTCATGTTGATCGGTGGAGGGATGTGCTTCACTCTTCTTCAGGCCTCGGGGTATGCAGTCGGCGACTCAATCGTGGAGGGATCCATGCTCGAGAACGTCGCAGATCTCCTCGCGTCGGAGCACGGGGACAAGATCGTTCTCCCCGTTGACGTCGTTGTCGCAGATGCATTCGCCGAGGAAGCGGAACACGAGACCGTGGTCGCATCCCGAATCCGATCGGGAACCATCGGTCTCGACATCGGACCCGTGACGGTGAAGAATTTCTCAGGAGCCATCAGGGAGGCCGAATCCGTGTTCTGGAACGGACCAATGGGTGTCTTCGAGTGGGAGCATTTCCGCGCAGGGACCGAGGGAGTTACAGACGCTGTC
Source organism: Actinomycetota bacterium (assembly GCA_003648875.1). Lineage (GTDB taxonomy): Bacteria > Actinomycetota > Acidimicrobiia > Spongiisociales > UBA5794 > B3-G11. The sequence continues at coordinate 1,745 of QMQC01000074.1, read as the reverse complement.
GCCTCGTGCGATGGATATACGGTCGTGGGAGGGGGAGATTCCGTCGCCGCAGTCAGAATCTTTGGTCGTGAGGGCGACATCTCACATGTGTCGAGCGGTGGCGGAGCAGGTCTTGCGATGCTGGAAGGGACGGAACTCCCTGGGTTGGAAGTACTTCGCCGTGAACTGTGAACTGTCAACTGTGAACTGTGACCGAAGGGAACCGCAATGCGCAAGAACCTGATCGCTGGGAACTGGAAGATGAACACCAACCATCTGGAAGCGATCCAGATGGTGCAGAAGCTCAGCTATCGGCTTGACCCCGCCGACTATGAACGGGTCGATGTTGTCGTTTGCCCGCCGTTCACAGCGCTTCGCTCGGCGCAAACGGTGATCGAGACAGACCACCTTGGAATCAAGCTCGGAGCACAGAATGTCGACTGGCACGACAACGGAGCGTTCACGGGGGAGATATCGCCTTTGATGCTTCACAAGCTGAGCGTCAGCCATGTGATCGTCGGGCACTCCGAAAGGCGGCAGCTGTTCGGTGAGACCGATGAGGTTGTCAACACGAAAGCGAATGCAGTCATAGCTGCGGGCATGACACCGATCGTCTGTGTCGGTGAGACTGAGGATGAGCGGGACGCCGGCGAGGCGGAGGCAAGAGTCGGCACACAGATTCGAGCATCGATCGAAGGTATCGATTCCGAATCGGTGGCATCCATCGTCGTCGCCTACGAGCCAATCTGGGCGATCGGTACGGGACGGACCGCGAGCGCAGATGACGCCGGAGCGATGTGCTCGTTCGTCCGCGAACAGATCAGGGACTCCTTCGGGGACGCGGCGGAGTCGACTCGAGTGCTCTATGGCGGATCCGTCAACCCGGGAAATGTTGCTGGACTCATGGCGAAACAGGACATCGACGGTGGACTCGTCGGGGGGGCATCCCTTGACCCTGACACCTTCGCCTCTGTCGTCCGATATTGGGTGTGAGGCAGAAGTCGGAAGTCGGAAGTCGGATGTCGGAACTCGTCCGTCCTCCGTCGTCCGTCGTATGTAGTCTGTGCACATGGGGACATATCGACTCGAGTGTCAGTTCGATGTCATGCGTCGGATCGATTGGTCAGAGGGGGACCTCGGAGACCACATCGACACCGTATTTGACAGGCTGCATCAGTCGGAGATAGTGCGAGCAGTTGACGCGGAGGCCGACCTCGACACCGGAAGAACGACGGTCTCGATGACAGTTTCCACTTTCGATGATGACCCCCTTCATCTCGCTTGTGTCGCCCTCGGCATAGCCATCAGGTCATGCGGGGCAGAGCACGTTGGCTTGCTCCCCCTCGGAGAGGAAGGTGTTCTACGGCCCAAGAGAAACCAGTGGTCCGGACTCCGAACGCCCTCTTGGCGAGTTCGCCAGACAGATTTTGACGACGCAGCACCGGACACGGGCGACGGTACGCTGGGATCATGACCGTCGCTTCGACACTGGTGCTGCTCCGGCACGGGGAGAGCCTCTGGAATCTCGAGAACGTATTCACAGGTTGGACCGATGTAGCTCTGTCGACCAAGGGAGAGGACGAGGCTCGTCAAGCGGGTCGCGTGATGTCCGATGAAGGTCTTGCATTCGATGTTGTTCATACGAGCCTCCTCGAGAGAGCAATCGCAACGGCGAACCTGACACTCGCGGAGATGGAGATGTCGTGGCTTCCCGTGCGTCGCCACTGGCGTCTCAACGAACGGCACTATGGATCTCTCCAGGGACT
>QMQC01000073.1 GCA_003648875.1 Actinomycetota bacterium | reverse complement strand
TTCTTCTTCGCAGGAGCCTTCTTCGCAGCAGCACCCTTCTTTGGAGCAGCACCCTTCTTTGGAGAAGCCTTCTTCTTCGCAGGAGCCTTCTTCGCAGCAGCACCCTTCTTCTTCGCAGGAGCCTTCTTCTTCGCAGGAGCCTTGGCCGCCGCGGATCTCTTCGAGGCCGACTTCTTTGCAGGAGCCTTCTTCGGTTTTGTCTTCTTCGTGGCCACAGAACCTCGCGAGTTGTTGGAATCGGGAATTGTACTGGCGTTGTGAACGTGGAGTTTCGTCAGTCGACGACGACCGGAATCGCCCCGGAACCACTCACCGGATGCAGATACGCGAGAATCGTGCGCGCGCGGGCCTTTCCAACACCATCGACCTTTGCAAGATCATCCGCGGAGGCACCCATGAGTCTCTCGTAGGAAGCAAATCGCCGCAGAATCGAATCCCTCACCGTGTCGGGAAGCCTGGGAACTCGGGCAATTGCCCTTGCACCCCTAGGCTTTGCGTGTTCGTCGAGCGTACCGAGGCCCACCACCTCGGCGACCGTATCGGCGTCGTACAGGTCGTCTTCATCGAGGGTGTCAAGCTTGCCGAACACCGACGAGCCCTTGCGCGGCTTGCGCCTCTGGTAGTCGATGTTGACAAGCTCAGCTATCTCGCTGACGCCACCCGTCAGATCGGAGCTCTGGAGCGAGATCAGCGATGCGGCATCACCGAGTTCGGCTGAGACCGTGTCGAGGCCCTCGGCGAGTCGACGAATGATGCCGGCACGCTGGATGACGGCAACAACTTCGCGCATCGACACAACATCGTCTGCCTCGTAACGGTTCAAACGCGCAACGGCATCGTTGAACTGCCCGCGCAGTCTCTCGATCGCCTGCAGTCGCTGGTTCGCTTCTGCAAGGAGTTCCGTCACGGTCTGCAGGGAGAACCGCGCATCGCCCGAGAACACGATGGCAACCAGATGGCCCTCTTCTGAAACCGCAAGCACCGGCAAGCCGGTTTGACGAGCAAGTCGCTCAGCCGTGCGGAACCTCGTCCCCGTTTCGGCCGTCGCGATGGTCGGATCTGGGATGAAGTGGACGTTCGCCCTGGTGATCATGCCGAGGGCGTCATCCACGACGATGCCCCCGTCCATCTTTGCGAGTTCAGCGAGTCGCTGGGCTGTGTACGGAACATTGACCAGGTCGAAACCCCCGGTGCAGATCTCATCGACCGCGGGGCCGGCACCGATCACAACAAGCGCTCCCATGCCCTGCCTCATGATCAGCTCAACTGCGTCTCGCAGCTTCGTTCCGGGGGCGAAACGCTTCAGAAGGTCTATCGGTGCATCAACGTTCGGTGTCATCACGGAGCAGGCTAGCCGCTGTCACCCGCTGCGCCATGTTGATCGTCAAGGAGCCCTGCGGCCGAGATTGCTTCCATCAGACGCCCCATTCCTGCATCAGGTGAGATGATCGGTCCAGCGGCGATCCTCTCGACTTCGCTCCGCCTGACACCCGGGCGCGGCACAGGACGAACGTCGCCTGTGAGTCCGAGTTCCCCCCATGCGGCAGTTCGATGCAGAGCAACCTTGAAGTAGGCAGATGCGATCGCCAACGCCGTCGGAAGATCAGCAGCAGGCTCGGAAACCTTGATGCCACCCATGACGCTCACATAGACCTCATGACGACGAAGCGGGATCGCCAAATGCCTCTCGAGCACACCAAGGATCTGATGGACACGAGCCGAAGGAAGTCCGTTCACCGCTCGGCGCGGTTGAGGTACCTCCGTCTGGACGACCAGTGCTTGGATCTCGATCACAAGTGGTCGTCTTCCCTCAAGCATTGGGAACAGCACCGTCCCAGGGGCGGTCTCGTTCCGCTGCGCAACCATCAGCCCACTTGGATCGGCGACCTCGGTGAGGCCGGCCTGGGTCATGTCGAACACGCCAACCTCGTTTACCGACCCGTAGCGGTTCTTCACTCCTCGCAGAAACCGCAGACCTCGATCGAGATCACCTTCGAGATAGAGAACGACATCGACCATGTGCTCGAGCGTCCGCGGTCCTGCGATCGACCCGTCCTTTGTGACGTGACCGACAAGCATCACCGGTATTCCCGACCGTTTTGCGAACTCGATGAGACGCCCGGCAGATTCACGAACCTGGGATGTGCCACCCGCGCTGCCAGGCACCTCGACAGAGGAGATCGTTTGGATCGAATCCACGATGACGGCTGAAGGCTTCAGATCGGCTGCCAACCCGACGATGTCGTCAACGTCGTTCAGAGACACGAGCAGGACGCCATCGGATCGTACACCGATCCGCCTGGATCGCATCTGCACCTGCTGTGTCGACTCCTCAGCCGTAGCCATGAGAACCGAGCCCGAAGCACCGGCGATACTGTCTGCCACCTGAAGGAGGAGAGTCGACTTGCCAATCCCGGGTTCGCCGCCAATGAGGATCGCGGCACCGTGAACGATTCCACCACCGAGTACGCGATCAAATTCACCGATTCCGATCGGATAGCGATCACGTTCGCTCGTTCGTTCTGCTGTGGCACTGACAACTGTCCCTGTTGTCGAGGACCTGCGAGGCGGCTGTTCTGAGTCGAGAGCGAGGGCCTGTTGAGCCCTGCACTGTGGGCAGAAGCCCATCCACTTGCCGGAGCGATAACCACACTGCTCACAGCAATAGGAGAGTTCCATGGTTCTGCCGCTACCTTTCATGGCGACAAAGGTAGGCCGTCGGTATGACAGATTATGACCGACGAACCAACATGATCACCACGGTCATGAGAACGATCAGGAGTACCACAAGAGCCACCACGGAGAACGGTGTCCAGGGCTCAGCGACTCGTATCGACACGAAGAACATCATCCGTGGCACAATACCCCGGATGCGGCCAGGAAACGCAATTCCACAGGGACTGGAGATGAGGACCCGACATGCAGGGTGACGACCGAAGCGACCAGTTCGATGAACTGTTCGAGCCATTCGAGCTCGGCGATACTCCGACAGCTGAACAGGAAACCGCTTCGCGACCGGGCGACGCGGTGGAACCGTTCGATCCCCAGCCGGAACAGCCGAGGTCGGAGCAACCCGATGAGCAGGTCTTCCGTGGAGACCATGTCTCCACAACGTCTGACCCTGCAGAGGCCATCGGCTGCCCGGCATGCGGCGCCCGAAACCCGGCGTACAACCACCACTGTGAACGTTGTGGATCCCGTCTCAGTCAGGAACCGATGCCGATCGCTCCTGCTCCTGCGGCTCGAAGTACCGCTGGCGGACGCGCACTCGGCGTTTTGGCTGCCGTTGTGCTCCTGGTCGCGCTCGTTGCCCTCGTGATGAACATCTTCAAGAGTGGAGAGGCAGACCTCGCCGGACCGGACACCGAACCATCATCGACGACAACGACCGTGCTTGTTCCAACGGTGGAGCTATTCGCAAGCTCGGCGACGGCGAGCTCACAGGTTGCGGAATCATTCAGCCCGGAGAACCTGATCGATGGCAACCCTGAGACGCGGTGGAACGACGATAGCCAACGCGGTGTCGATGCCTGGATCGAATTCACTTTCGCCACACCCGTACAGATTCGTGAGATCGAACTGCAGAACGTGACTGACAACGAGGGATTTCGCAGGAACTTCAAGATCCAGGGCTACACGATCACGGTCAACGACGTCAACGTCCCCATCAGCGGGAGGCTGGCCAACTCGCCCGAGCCCCAGACGGTCAAGATTGCCAGTCTTGAGACGATCTGGCTCCGGATCGAGGTGACCACAACATACCCGGCAGAGTCGGTTGGCGAGGCTCCGCCCTACCAAGAGCTTGCCCTCCAAGGTGTGCGCTTCTTCGGGATCGAGAAGTAGTACCTGCGGGGCAGGCCGAGGCGCGTGATACTGGTGCCATGACTCCCCTTGAGATCGACACCATTCTCAACGCTGCTGAGGTCGAGATTGCGTTTGGTGGGGTTCCTGATCTCAAAGCGACAGGGTTCTGGAGGGCCGTCGCTGCCGTCAAACGGGATCCCGGCCTTGTGGAACCATTCGCTGATCGGATCGGGGCGATCGATCGGGCAGCCTTCACTTCGTGGGCAAGGCTCGTGGTCCCCATCTGGATCGGAACTGTGCTCGCAGCAGTCGGCGCGTTGGTTGGACTCTCCCTCATCTCCGCGTCTGCGTTCATCGCGGAGTGGAATGGGATCATGTTCGTTGGGGGCGCGGCCGTTCTGATCGGCACAACCCACGGACTTGGACACCTTGTCGTGGGATACCTCACCGGGATACGGTTCTTCGCGTGGTTCATCGGTAGGGGCCGGCCGCAACCGGGCGTCAAGACCGACTACGCAACATACCTGTCCGCAACTCCCAGATCACGAGCCTGGATGCACGCTTCCGGTGCAATCGTGACCAAGGCGATCCCGTTCATTCTCCTCCCCGTCGCATTCGCTGCATCCGCCATCCCAACATGGGTGCCTATTGCCCTCGTGGCTCTCGGCGTCATCCAGATCATCACCGACGTCGCCTGGTCGACAAGAGCCTCGGATTGGGCAAAGTTCAAACGGGAGATGAGGTACGTCAGACGACGGATGACAGACGACTGACCTATCGTCCGTAAGCGAGCGACAAGCAAACGCCGACCGCTCAGTGAGCTTCTCCCTTGCGGTATTGGGCACCGTCCGCAGCAGGCATACGGAGGCGCTGCGTTGCAAGAGAGAGCACGAGCAGCGTGATGATGTATGGCGTTGCGGTGACGATCTGGCCCGGCACGTCATCGGTTGTGAACCACCAGATGAAGAACAGGAGGGCGAACACGCCCTGAAGGCCAGCGGGCTCCCACTTCTTCTTCATGAGCGAATATAGGGCGAGCAAGAGGAGTCCAATCGCTATCAGGAGAAGGATGCCGTGCACGGAGTTCTGGCGGAGGCGCAAGGCGTCCGAGTAGCCGAAGATTCCCGCACCGGCAAGCAATCCAAACGGGTTGTAATTGCCGAAGATCATCGCTCCAAGACCAATGAAGCCGCGCCCTGCCGTCATTCCCTCCCTGTAGATGCCTGCCTGGACCACAACGAGATACGCGCCACCCAGACCGGCGAGAGCTCCCGAGATCAATACACCCCAGTACTTCATGCGGAGCACCGGAACACCAAGGGACTCGGCAGCCCACGGGTTCTCACCTGCAGACCTGAGGCGAAGACCCCATGCGGTACGCCACAACAGCCACCACGACAATGGAATCAACAGGAGCGCCCAAAAGGTCAGCCAGGACACCCCTGTTGTGACTCCGGCGAAGATCCCTGCCACATCGGACAGAAAGAACCAACCCTTGTCTGAGAGCGCGTTGAACCAATCCGACAACAGCGGAACGCTGAAGGTCCCGATGAAGTCCTGGATGCGCGGGCTTTGTGTTGCTCCACCCCCGGTGTCCGCTGTGTACAACACAGACGACAGGAATCGCATCGATCCGAGGCCAAGGATGTTGATGGCGACACCCGAGACGATCTGATCGACGGCGAACGTCACTGTGGCGATGGCATGAATCAACCCGAACAAGGCACCGCCAGCGAGTCCGAGCCAGACGCCGGCCCACGGACCATACTGCCACCCTGCCCAAGCACCGAACCACGTACCGGCGATCATCATGCCTTCGAGGCCGATGTTGATGACTCCGGAACGCTCCGAGTACAGGCCACCAAGCGCGGCGAGCATGATGGGGATGGTGAGACGGAGCGCGGCACCCCACGTGCCGGGTGCAGTGAGCTGGTTGGTGCCTTCGAACAGCTGAACCACCGAAAGCACGAATAGTCCGCCGACAGCGAAAAGCACGTACTTTCTTGCACCCGATAACCGTTGCTTCGGAACAGAGTTTTCCACCCGGAGATCCCTTGTTTCGGCGGTCATGCGAGTGCCTCCCCGGGCTGGCCGGGCAGATTCTTCGTCGCTTCGCTCGCTGACTTGATCTCGCGGTTCTTGATGAACCTCGCTACCACCTCATAGGCGATGACCACGGCAAGAACAACGACACCTTGGATGATCTGGACAACCTCTTTGGGGATGTCATTGAGATCGAGCACCAGTGCAGAACGATCCATGAACCCGAACAGCAATGCGCCGAACGCCATGCCAACGGCGTTGTTGCGACCGAGCAATGCAACCGCGATGCCCGTAAAGCCAAGCATCCGGGGAAAATCCTGCGTGTACGCGTGCAGTTTGCCGAGCATCGTCGACAGGCCAACCATTCCGGCGATACCGCCGGAGATGAGCATCGTGTAGAGGATCATCTTCTTCGGGTTCACTCCGGACATCCGTGCGGCACCAGGGTTCATCCCCGAAGCCCGCAACTCAAAGCCGAACCTCGTCTTCCACACCAGCAGGTGGTATCCGATGCCGATGAGAACTGCGATCAGGAGGAATCCTTGCAATTCGGTGCCCCTCGGTTCGGAGAACCCGAGGAAGGTGAAGACCCAGTTCATGCCTGGAAGCTGGCCCGAAGGCTGCAGAGGCGGTGTCGACTGGTTGAGAGCCCCGCTATCGACGGAGAAGAAGTTCCCAAGGAAGAAGCCGATCACAGAGAAGCCGATGAAGTTCAGCATGATCGTCGCGACAACCTCATTGACTCCCCTGGTCACCTTGAGGATGCCTGCGATACCTGCCCAGATCGCACCGACGCCAGCCGCTGCGAGGATGATGACGATTATGTGGAGCGGCGCCCACAAGGCGATGCTTCCACCGACCCATCCAGCGAATAGGGCCGCAACGGCAAACTGGCCCTCAACACCGATATTGAACAGCTTCATCTGGAAACCGATGGCCACTGCAACTGCCGAGACGTACAACGGGATTGCACGGTTGAACATCGAGGCAACCGACGTTGATGTCCTCGAGAAGTCCCACATGAGCCCGAATGCTTCCGCTGGATTGACTCCGACCGCTAGAAGTGCGAGAGCAGCGACACCAACAGCGAACGCCAACGCAACAGCTGGTGCAAGAAGAGCGAGCCCGATCTTCTTGATCAAGACGACTCCTCATCCGAAACACCGGTCATGTATGAGCCGAGCAGCTTTGGTGTGACCTCTGCAGGATCGAGCCTTGCGACGATGCGGCCATCGAAGAGGACGAGAAGGGTGTCGGACAAACCGATGAGCTCCTCGAGGTCGGCTGAGATGAGGAGGACCGCAAGACCCTCGACGCGTGCCTGACGGAGTTCGTCCCAGACTGCAGCCTGAGCCCCCACGTCGATGCCCCGGGTGGGGTGCGCCGCGACAAGCACCGTAGGGTCAAGGATCATCTCTTTGCCGACGATGAGCTTCTGCTGGTTTCCGCCGGACAACGCAACGGCGTTCACATCGACACTCGGGGTTCGCACGTCGAACCGCTCGACAAGCTCCTGAGTGAGGTCGCGCGCCCCTGCCCTGCTGATCCAGATGCCTCTGGCGAACGGTGGCATCGCCTGGTGGCCAAGCATCGCATTCTCCCAAAGGGGAGAGTCGAGAAGGAGCCCCTGCCTGTGGCGGTCCGGAGGAATGATCCCGATACCCCTGGCGCGTCGCTTCTTCGTGTGAAGCGACGAAAGATCCTCCCCGGCGAGCATCACCGTCCCCGACGCTGCGTCACGCACACCCATGATGGTGTCAACGAGCTCGGCTTGTCCGTTGCCCTCGACGCCAGCGATACCAACGATCTCGCCGCGGTGGATGTCGAAGGTGATGTCTTCGATTGCGATGCGACCGTCCGAGTGAAGACTCGTGAGGCCCTCGACGCTCAGCTCCACGACTTCGGTCACCGTCGATGCGGTCGTATCAGGTGTCGGAAGGTCGGATCCAACCATCAGCTCAGCGAGA
>QMQC01000072.1 GCA_003648875.1 Actinomycetota bacterium | reverse complement strand
TGGTTGATTTTCGCGAACTGTGAGTACTTTTCGCGGAAACAGAATGCAACACCCCGTCCCACCCGAAACCTTCAGGTGGAACGCGATTTGAGGCCCACGAGCGTCGGGACATGTCCTCCCTTCAGGGGGGACGGCAGAGCGGAGCGATGCAGGGGGGTGTGCGAGCCTGCGAGCGTTGCGGGTCTGATCTCGCGGTAGTTCTTGTTCGTGGTTCTCGCGTGCCGGGCTCGCAGGCTCGCGGTCCCCCCTAGATCCTCGCTGACGCTCGTCTCTTGTCCCCCCTAAAGGGAGGACGCGGTAGAGGGGACAACGCGCAAAACCCCGAGGAAGCCAGACCGTGGTCTTGCCCTCTCGGGGTTTGCTCCGAAGTGACAATGTCACTCCAGTCCGGGTCTTGGCAGTCTCCCACCTCGTCCCGGGGTGTCCCCTCCCTCTCGAAGCCGAAGCTTCGTTCGATCAGGAACTATCTCTTCTCTCCTGAGGCCGAAGCCTCGTTCGATCCGAGACCGCATCTCGGCGCCGAAGCTCCTCGATGCGTCCCTGTCCAGAACCGAGATTCCTTCCAGGTAGGAGATCCACCCGAAGGCTTCTCTCCAGTGACCTCGTGAAGGCTGGGCTCCTCCGTGAGGTCGTACCTCCCGCCGAGGCGGTTGGTCGTGCGATCCGGGTTGCCCCATCTCGCTGGCAGCCACCGGTTTCCCGGTCAGTTCACCGAAAACGGTGAGCCAGCCGCCTGCCCTCCGAGCTTTCGCCCTTCGAGCAAGAGGGAACCTATGAGATCCGGCAACCGTGCGCAAGCCAAACCGCCCCTTGGTTTTCGCGCACTGTCAGTAGTTTTCGCGATAACCGATCTCAGACGCCAGAACGCTCGCTTCGCTCTCTGCCAGATCCCAGATTCGGGATTCCGGTACCTGGTCTCTGGCATCCGGAATCTGTTTGTGTCACAGGCCTTCGGTACAGTCACACCATGGCTACGAACACAGAAGACACGTCACTCGACTCTCCGGTTCTTGCAACGCTCTCACCTTCGAGGGCAAGCGATTTCAAGACTTGCCCTCAGCTGTACAAGTTCAAGGCGATAGACAAACTGACGACAGAGCCGACAGTGCATCAAGCGCGCGGCACGACCGTCCACCTCGCCCTGGAACGGCTCTTCGAGCAGCCAGCCGAGAACCGTTCGCCTGAGCGCCTGTACGACCTCTTCCGAGAGGCGTGGACCGAGCTCAAGCCGGTCGAGTACCCGGAGTTGTTCGACTCAATCGATGATGAACGCTCGTGGGGCGTCGAGACGCTCAACATGTTGGCCACGTACTTCTCGATGGAGGATCCGACCTCCTTTGAGCCTCTTGCGCTTGAAATGGATCTACTCGTCGACGTCGAACACATGAAGATTCGGGGAATCCTCGACCGGATGGAAGAAGTCAAGGAGACGGACGCAGACGGCAAGGAACGCACTGCCCTGGTAATCACGGATTACAAGACGGGTAAGGCACCCGGTCAGCAGTATGCCAACAAGGCGTTCTTCGCCCTCAAGATCTATGCGCTGTTGATCAGGATCAGTCGTGGTGTCACGCCGGCCCGGATTCGGTTGCTGTACCTCAATGGCCCGACCGAGTACACGATGGATATCAACGACGCTCAGCTCGACGCCATGGCGAAGCAGCTGGCAGCGTTGTGGGGTGCAATCGAGAAGGCGATTCTCACCGACACTTGGCCGGCAAAGACATCAGCGCTGTGCAACTGGTGCGACTTCAAGGATACGATCTGCCCTGCCTTCGAGCATGAGCGATCATCCGCTCCGAAGTCCGATGGCTGATATACGCGAGATGAATGGGCAAGACAAGGGTCGCCAGGACGAAGTCCGCGTTGACCCGGCCGACTGGGAGAGACATCGCCGTCTCACCGACCGGCCCCAGATCGTTGTCGGTGGCCCCGGAACCGGCAAGACACAATTCCTCTGTGACCGCGTGGCCAGCGCCATCGAGTCCGGGAGTGTCTCCGCGAATGAGGTCATCGTGCTGACGTTCTCGAGGCAGGGTGCCAACGACATCCGCACGAGGTTGTTCGACGCTCTCGGAGCCGCGTCCTACCGGGTGAACGTATCGACGTACCACTCACTAGCGATGCGGATCGTCGAATCCAACGCGACAGCGCTCGGTTGGTCCGCACCACCTTCTGTGCTCGCCGGATCCGAACAGGAACGCTTCATCTTCGATCTTCTCGCCGACGAGGAACCGGAGAGATGGCATGTTGCGTATCGGGGCATCCTCCACTCAGATGTGATGGCTGCCGAGGTCACCGATTTCTTTCTTCGATGCCACGAGCATCTGCTCAACCCCGAAGACGTTGCAGGCCATGCCAGGGAACAGTGGCGTGGCATACCAGGTTTCTTCGACAGATACCTGCGCGCACAGGTCGAGGCGGGTCGAACGGACTACGGACGCATTGTTGGAGACGCGGTTCGTGCCGTGGAGACCATTCCCGAGGTTGCGGAACCGTACAGGCTCGTCATGGCTGACGAATATCAGGACACTTCCCCGGCTCAGTCACGGCTCCTTGTCGGACTCGCAGCGAACACGCTCAACCTCGTCGTGGCTGCAGATCCGTATCAGTCGATCTACTCGTTTCGCGGTACGGACATCTACAACGTGTTCACATTCCCACACGACACAGAGGCCTCGCTCGGTACTCGCGCCGAGCGCCTCGTGTTGACAACGTCGTTTCGGGTGCCTTCCGAGATCCTGTCATCGGCCGTCGCGGTAACGGCAAGGGCACTCCCGGGAGGTGCCGGCAAGGTGCTCAGCACGCGCACCGGTGGAACCGTCGCGGCGCACACGTTCTCACTCGATGCTGAGGAGGCGGACTGGATTGCGGCGGACATCGAGTACGTCCATCTCGCTCAAGGGGTGCCGCTCGAACAGATCGCCGTGTTCCTGAGGGCCGACTCATCCTTCACAGACGAACTCTCGCGAGCACTCGAGCGAAGGGACATCCCCCACACTCATGAAGAATCCCGGCTGGTGGATCAGCCGATCGTTCGCTTCGTCCGTGACCTCGTCACCGCGGCAACCTCAGATGAAGATGCGGATGAAGCCATCAGGCGCGTGCTGCAGAGTCCATATGTCGGCGTGTCGCCCGGATCCATCATCGGTATGGATGCGAAGCGATCCGCAGGAGCCACATGGGATTCGATCATCGACGTGGCCGTGCCCGATGGCGGTCCACTGGCCGCGCTGTTGTCCGATCCGACATGGGCGTCCTCCGCAGCGGCACCGGAAGGGCTCTGGCACCTCTGGAGCACACTTCCCCGGCTGACGAGGATCGCAACCGATGAATCAACCCTTGGGGATCGGAACGCATGGTCTGCTTTCGCTCAAGCACTCGACAGGCTCGGCGAACGCGCACCAAACGCAACGCTGGTTGACCACGAGCAGCTCGTAGGCCATTCAGACTTCGAAGCCGACCCCCTCTTCGAATTCAGACTCGGGGGCCAACGAGGTGTCACTGTTGCGACGCTGCACCGCTCAAAGGGCACCTCTTTCGACGTCGTGTACATCGCTCAGGCGAACGAGGGAACATTCCCCGATCTACGAGCGACCGATTCCCTACTTGGCTCCAGACACCTCAATCCACATCTCCCCTCTGATGCCGGCCCGTACAAGGCGTTCAGGCTCGATGAGGAACGAAGACTCGCATACACCGCAATGACAAGGGCAACCGCAAAGGTCGTTTGGACCGCAACTGCTGCCCAAGGCGCACATGGAACCCGTCCAAGCCGATTCCTGCCCCTCGTCGCACCAATCACCGACTCGGATCACGATGCAGCGCCGCTCACGCACCGATCCTTCGAGGCGATGCCCAGGCGCACCCTTGGAGACCCGGAGTCGTTCGACGCAGACAGACTTGCCGCCTCGGCGGTACTGGCCAGAGGTCCCGAGCACGGACTTGGCGAACCGCTCGAGCGTTACGGTGCGAAACTGCACGGCCCAGCCGACGACATCGTCCCCGAGGATCTGAGAATGTCGCCAAGTCAGGCAACCAGCTATCTCGACTGTCCGAGAAGATACGCCGTTGATCGATACCTCTTGACCCAATCGGAGGAAACGGACTACATGCGTTTTGGCTCTCTCATCCACAAGGTCCTGGAGGAGGCAGAGCGCGAGGCCTCCCAACACGGCAGCGAGCGAGCAAATGCCCTCGATGCGAACGCGTGGCTTGATCGCGTGTGGGACGAGTACGGATTCGGCGATGACGCTGTTGGCAAGGCGTGGAGGCGAAGGGCAGTCGGAATGCTCAACGACGTCTACCGCCTGTGGCCCTCGAGCGGTAGGCCGGTCGGATTCGAGACCGCACTCAAGATGACCGTCGACGGCACACCGTGGTTCGGCAGGGCAGATCGAATCGAATCGAAGGATTCAGGGGTCTTCGTTGTCGACTACAAGACGGGAGGGCCAGTCACAAACGCGGAAGCTGCAGAGTCGATTCAACTCGGCTACTACGCGATGGCAGCATCAGAGGATCCCGGAATCACCCAGCATGGTGACGTCGTCGGGGCCGAGTTCTGGTATCCGAAGATCACGAACAAGAACTCGATCGGAACACGCGCCTTCGACATGGCGAACATTGCCACGGTGAGAGAGCACATGGTCGAGGTAACAAGCGCGATACGCGCCGAGCAGTTCGCCCCGACTCCCGGGCCGCAATGCAAGTCCTGTCCAGTGGAACTCGTGTGCCCGGCTCGTCGAGCAGGTGAGGAAGCGTTCGCATGACCCACGAGTTTCGCCCGACACAGGAACAGCGTCAGATCATCGCATATCCAGCCGAGCCGCTTCGTGTGGCGGCCGGGGCGGGTACAGGCAAGACGACGACGATCGTCGAACGAATCGCATATCACGTCCGCCAAGGCCTCGATCCGGCGAGGATCCTCGGGGTCACATTCACGAACAAGGCCGCAGACGAACTCAACCAGCGAGTTCTCACCGCTCTCGGCCTCGAGGAAGCAGACCGCGTTCCCGAGGTGTCGACGTATCACGGCTTTGCATCCTCGATACTCGATGAGTTCGGTGTGTACGTCGGGTACAACCGTTCCTCGATGCTCATGGACGACGGACACAGATCCGAACTCGCTGCTCGGGTATTGCGCGCCTTGGGAACGGTGGATCTTGATCTCACTTCGCTGTCAACGCGACGCGGAGAACTGCTCACCCTCGCGGCAACGATCACAGACAATCTTGTCGACCTCGACGAGATCAGACGAATCGCACCAAGAAATCTGAACGATCCTGACTCGAGCGATGCCGACAAGGTCGGTGAATCCTGGGTGAAGAGGCTTGCGTTGACCGACGCCGTCGAGCACTACGAGGCGGAGAAGGAGAGACTTGGACTCGTGGAGTTCGGGGATCTGATCCGGCTCGCTGTACGTGTCGTTGAGATCGCTCCAGATGCCGCGAGCGAGATCGGATCCCGATATGACGCAGTCGTTCTCGATGAATACCAGGACACCGATCCGGCCCAGCGGCGACTCCTCAGGACGATCTTCTCCACGAAGGTGCCGGTCGTAGCCGTTGGTGATACAGATCAGACGATCTACGAATGGCGTGGCGCATCGGCGGAGAACTTCGCTGCCTTCCCTCTCGACTTTCCCAGGAGCGATGGAGCCGCAACCGAGACGCTTCCTCTCAGCGTGAATCGACGTTCAGACAGGCTCATCCTCGATCTCGCAAACGCCATACACGCCGAGCTGCCCCACGTCGAGGGAGCGCTCCCACTTGCGCCCGTCGAGGATGCGGGACCGGGAGAGGTCACCACCGCGTGGTTCGATACCGAACGATCTGAGGCCAAGTGGATCGCAGCTGAGATGGTGAGAAATCACGAATCGGGGATCCCATGGAGCGAAGTTGCCGTGCTTTGCAGGAAGCGCGTGCATTTCATACCGATCATCGAAGTCCTTGCTGAAGAACGGATCCCCTTCTCCGTTGCGTCGATGGGACAGCTTCTCGAAGTACCAGAGATCGCCGACCTGCTCGCCTGGCTCCGCGTCATCGATGACCCAACAGACGAAACCTCACTCCTGCGCATCTGGATGGGCGGCCGATTCAGGCTCGGCATGACATCGATCGCAAAGCTGCGGTTGTGGTGTAGGAACGAGGAGGGCAGCACCATCTTCGACGCCGCACTCCACCATGAAGACATACCTGATCTGACGCAGGAGGACGGCGAGCGGATTGCGATGTTCCTTGCTCTTCATCGGAGGCTTGTCAGCAATGGACAGGTGTCGCCTGTGGCCGGCATGATCGACAACGTCATCGATGCGTTGGGCTTCTGGGACGAGGTTGCGGCCATCGAGCAGGGTCCCGGGCTCACAGTGAAACTCAACCTCGGGAAGTTCACAGACCTCGCGCAACGGTGGCGCCCCCTGGAGGGCTCACCAACATTGGGCCGATTCCTGCGGTACCTCACAGCCCTCAATGAATCCGGTCGAGCGGACGAACTTGCAGCTGCAATACCAGCTCACGCAGATGCCGTGTCCGTGATGACGGTCCACGCGGCAAAGGGTCTCGAATGGTCACACGTATACGTTCCAGCGGTCGCGGACCAGGTGTTCCCCAGCCGGTCTGTGGCATTCGACGACCCGGACCGCAGGGGCCAACTGCTGCCATACGAACTCAGGCTCGACAGCGACATCCACGCACCAGCAGCGACCAGCACGGGCAAGAAGCGTGAGGAGATCCTGAAGGCACGGCATCGCGACCAGGAATGGCGGCTCTGCTACGTTGCAGTGACAAGGGCAGCCAGACGGATCTCGCTGACCGGGCATGCGTGGGACGGAGGCATCAAGAAGCCACGAACGCCTTCTCCGCTGTGGGACATGGCGCATGAACTCGATGGATCCACTGAAGGCCGGATAGAGGCCGTATCGGAGGCACGGCCGGAGCTCTCACCATTCGTTGCACCCGTAGCTCCACCTGATCCGCTCTTCGCAGACGGCCCGGCTGCGGCGCTCAGACGCACCGTGCGCGAGCCCGAATGGATTGCGGATGAGTATCCCGAACTCGCTGCGGCGGTGAGTGAGCGTGTCGCCCAGCTCGAGCTCGCAGTCGATGACCTTGTCGAGCCTTGCGCCGATCAACCACCGCGTCGATTCACTGCTTCGGTGACCAACCTCGTGATCCTCGCCTCGTGCGCCCAGAGATTCAAGTGGATTCATCACGATCGGCTCCCACGCAAGCCTCGCACGTCCGCAGCCTTCGGAACGGCCTTCCATCGGCGTATCGAACTGCACAACCTTGGTGTTATCGCATTCGAGGATCCGACTGCAGAGATGTATGACGCCGACGCGGATCCCGGTGCCCAGCCGAGCGGATACGCAGACCCTTGGCAGCTGTTCAACGAATCCCGCTTCTGGAGGAGCACACCGACTCATGTGGAGGCGCCGTTCGAGATCTCTGTGGGTGAGGGCTCGATCCGCGGCAAAGTGGACGCAATCTACGAAGAGGAAGCTGGTGGGTGGGAGATCGTGGACTACAAGTCCGGTCGGTACCGCGATGACCCCGCACGCAAGGTTCAGTTGGAGGCATACGCCCTGGCAGCTTCCGATGGTGCGCTGTCCAGCACACGCCCTGCATCGATCAACGTCACCTTTGCCTACTTCGGGGGTGAAGAGCTCACCGAGGTCACAGATGCCGTCGACGAGAAATGGCTCGATCGCGCCCGGCAACATGTCACGGCTCTCGTCGATCTCGGCATCAACGGCCCCTTCGATCCGCAGCCTTCACAGGATTGCCGATGGTGCGACTTCCTTCACCTCTGTCCCGTCGGCCA
>QMQC01000071.1 GCA_003648875.1 Actinomycetota bacterium | reverse complement strand
AGACCAGAGGCCGGTGCGCATAGCTCCCAGAAGTCGGGACAGTGCCGTCGCTAGCATCCGTGGCCCGCATCGGAGGATTTTTGCCCACTTCGCCGCTTCACGCCGCTCACGAATCTGCTGGCGCCCGATTCACCGATTTCGGCGGCTGGACCATGCCGGTTCAGTACGGGGGTGTTCTTGGAGAGCACTCAGAGGTGCGGAACTCCGTGGGTGTGTTCGATGTCTCCCATCTCGGACGTTTCGAGGTTTCGGGACCTGGTTCCACGGAGTTGTTGCGATCTCAGCTGTGCAACGACATCACCCACGTGGAACCCGGACATGCGCAGTACACCATGGCTCTCAACGAGCACGGAGGCGTCGAGGATGACATCATCATCTGGCGGCTCGGTGATGAGCGGTACTGGGTGATGCCGAATGGCACCAATTTCGACAACATCGTCACGAGATTCTCCTCGACCGGGTCGAGTACCGTCGAGTTTTCAGACGTCAGGGTCGAGACCGTCATGCTCGCCGTGCAAGGTCCGACGGCGCCGAGGATCTTCGAGGCAGTCATCGGACTGATGCCAGGGCGATTCAGAGTCGTGACAACCAGATTCAAAGGCTTCGATGTCGTTGTGGCCGGAACGGGCTATACGGGAGAGCGAGGCGGGGAGATCTGTATTCCGATCGAAGGCGCCGAAGGGCTCTGGAACTCGATCGTCGGGGCTGGAGCAATGCCATGCGGCCTGGGGGCCAGGGACACACTCAGGCTCGAGATGGGTTATCCACTCTGGGGACGAGATCTCGACCCGGAAACGACGCCCCTCGAGGCTGGTCTCGGATGGGTCGTGGCGTGGGATCACGATTTTGTCGGAAGACGTGCTCTCGATTCCCAGCGCGATGCCCTCGGAAAGGAACTGATCGCATTCGCGACCGAGGGGAGAACCATTCCGCGCAACGGCTACGTCGTGACCGCGGGAGAATCGACAGGAACGGTCACGTCAGGCAACTTCTCGCCGACACTGCAACACGGAATCGGCCTTGCTTACCTCTCACCGCCACCGCCCGCTGATGCAGAAGTCTCCATCACGATCCGTGGGAGTGGGGTTCCTGCAACACGGGTGACCTTGCCGTTCCTCAAGCGGTGATACCTCCCGAGGTCTCGAGTAGCTGCACGACGGAATATGCTGATGAACTCGACCACGTCCCTGGAAGAGGCGGTGAAGCTTGATCTCGTTCGGTGTGGACATAGGTGGCTCCGGCATCAAGGGTGCTCCGGTTGATCTCTCCACGGGTGAACTGACCTCTGGACGGCACAGGGTTGCGACACCGAAGCCCGCAACGCCTGATGCGGCGATCGACGCCGTACGGATGGTGGTCGACCATCATGGATGGGATCGGCCTCTTGGTGTGACGGTTCCGGGGGTTGTGATCGGAGGCGTCGTTCTCACTGCGGCGAATATCGACTCTGCCTGGATCGGCCTCGATGCGAAGTCTCTGATGACTGATCGTCTGGAGCTTCCCGTCACCGTTCTCAATGACGCTGATGCGGCGGGCATAGCTGAGGTTCGCTTCGGCGACCACGATGCGAGCCACGGTGTTGTCCTGCTCCTCACGTTCGGGACGGGTATCGGTTCAGCGCTCATCAACAACGGCGTTCTTGTGCCGAATACCGAATTCGGACATCTTGAGTTCAAGGGAGGCATGGCCGAGGAGTATGCGGCAGGCCGACTCGTGAAACGAGACAACATGGAGATCGGTTGGTGGGCAGAGCGTGTCAACCATTTCCTCCAGCACATGGACCTCATCCTGTCTCCTCGCATTGTGATCGTCGGTGGGGGAGTCTCGAAGCGATTCGAGGAATTCCGGGACCAACTCAACACCCGGGCGATCGTCGTGCCAGCGAGACTGCGCAACAACGCGGGTATCGTCGGCGCAGCGATGGCCGCTGCAACCGAGGAGCTGACATGACCGGAACCGAGGGCACATTCTCAACGGCAGACGGCGTCGACCTGTTCACGAGAACATGGTCCGCAGACAGCCCGAGGTATGAGGTCCTGCTTGTCCACGGGCTCGGGGAGCACTCGGGACGCTGGACCGAACCGATGTCACATCTCGTCGCACGGGGGGCGAACGTGTTCACCTACGATCTGCGCGGCCACGGTCGAAGCGGTGGCGACCGCATCGACATCGAACGCTTCGACCAGTTCTACAGCGATATCTCCGAGATGGCCGAGGCAACCGCTGCAGCATCCGGCCGTCCATGGGTGCTCTACGGCCACAGCCTTGGTGGTCTCCAGTCCGCCGGGTACCTCATGGCGAACACCTCGCCACATCCGAACCTCGCGGTGCTGTCCGCCCCAGCCATGACTGCAGATGTGCCTGCCGCCCTGCGAGTCGCTGCAGCTATCTTTGGTCGAATCGCCCCGGGTCTGCGCGTTGCCAACAGCATCAAGGGTGAGCAGTTGTCGAAAGACCCCACTGTCGGCGAGAAGTATTTCGCCGACGACCTCGTCGAGGTCAAGGCGACTGCGCGCTTTGGGAAGGCCGTCTTTGACGAGCAGGCGAGGCTCGCATCCAGTCCTGACACGATCTTGACTCCAACGCTTGTCATACATGGCGCCGACGACCCACTGGTCCCACCCTCAGCCAGTGCGGGCTTGGCCCGTTCTGAGGGTGTCGAGCGCCGCTTGTACCCGACTCTCCGGCACGAGATCCACAACGAGCCAGAGGGTCCGGAGGTCATGGGGGACGTTGCCGACTGGATCGACTCGAAGCTGAACTAGTGCCGTGCACGTCCATAGACGCTCGGTTATCGGTCCTCGACTATCCGTCCTCGATTCCTGATTCCCGCGATCAGGTCGCGACGGACGCTCCAATCGCCGAATCCGGACTCGATCGCACGAACGGTGATCTCAGTGAGATCGTCGGTGGACAAGCCGAAGGCCCTGGATGTAAGCGCGTACTCATCCGACATGCTGACACCAGACATGAGCCTGTTGTCCGTGTTGATGGAGACGTTGAATCCTGCTGCGTGAAGTGCTCCGAACGGATGCTCGGA
Source organism: Actinomycetota bacterium (assembly GCA_003648875.1). GTDB lineage: Bacteria > Actinomycetota > Acidimicrobiia > Spongiisociales > UBA5794 > B3-G11. Next base: position 4,787 of record QMQC01000071.1, on the reverse strand, counting down.
CACGTTTGTCCACGATCCCGTGTGGAGATTCGAGGTGATCGCCACCTCGAGAGGGATCCTGTGATCTCGAACCCGTCGTGCAAAGGCTCCCAGATTCGAGACGATTCCATGTTCGAACGATGTGTCTTCGACGACATGGACGCCGTGCCCCAGACGCTGCGCTCCGCAGAGCGCCAACGCTCTCCACATCGAGTTCGGTCCGTCGCTTTCTCCGGCGTGCAGCGTCAGGCCCAGCCCGGCCTCCTTGGCGATCCTGCAGGCCTCCATGTGCGCATCAGCGGGAAAACCCTTCTCGGGTCCTGCGAGGTCGAAGCCGACGATTCCCCTGCCGACGTACCGACCGGCAGCCTTCGCAACATCGACAGAGTCAGACTCATGACGTAGAGCAGCTGCGATTCCGTAGACGGAGATACCCGTGTCACGCCCGGCCCGCTGAAATCCATCAAGCATGGCCTCGAGAACGGCATCCCTCGAGAGGCCCCTTCTCATCGCTCGAGAAGGGGCAAACCGTACCTCGGCGTATACAACTCCGTCTGTGGCAAGATCCACCCCAGCCTCGTAGGCGACACGTGATATCGCCGCCTCCGTCTGCATGACCGAGACCGTGTGCTCGAAAGCGTCCAGATATGACTCGAGCGAACCTGATCCACCCTGATGGAACCACGCCCCGAGCCCTCTCGCGTCTGGTGCGGGAAGCCTCGTGTATCCCTGCTCATCTGCAAGTTCGAGGATCGTGGACGGTCTCAAGCCGCCATCCAGATGATCGTGGAGCACGGCCATCGGCTGCATCGGGATCGCGCTGGCATCCATCGGGAAAGCTATCGAAGCCTAGGATTTGTCGTATAGGTGCCTGTGATCGACGCCGAGTCAACGATGTGATCCGTCATCGCTGATGTCAATGCCTCCCGAGTGAAGCCTGGATCCAGATCCAACGACTCCGCGTCGAGTGCGTACACGGTGAACCTGTACCGATGTGGGATCGAGTCGTTCCATGGTGGTGCACAGCCGTCGTACCCGTTCCAGTGTCCTTCGAGATCAGGGTCGCCATCGAACCACATCGTGTAGTCGTTCACGCCATGCACGCCGACTGGTGCAGCATCAGCAGGTTTGCCGCGAGGTGTCACTCGCGTCGAGTGTGTCCCTTGCTCGACCTCACGAAGGCCGGAGGGGAGGTTGGCGAGCAGCCAGTGCGTGAAGTCTGCTCGCTCGAGATCTGCAGGCACCTCGCGGTCTTCCTTGTTGACGTCGTCTCCGACGCTGGGTGCATCGATGTCTATGCATGTCACGACGAACGAGCGCGCCGTTGCGGGGACGTCGGACCACGCGAGGTGCGGATTGTTGTTCCCCGCGAATGTTACGTGTCCCTCGTCGGCCGGTTCGGCCAGAGCGAAGTCCCTTCCGATGACCTCACCGTCTGTGATCGATGTGCTCGTCAGGTCCACGCTGCACTCCCTTCGTCATGGTGCGACAATAGCGTTGTGGAAACGTCGTTCATCGTCCTCGGCTCCGGCCAAGACGGCGGTGCCCCGCAACTGGGCCACCGATCTTCCGTCTCACCCTCGCGCAACGCGTCAAGCGTGGCCGTCATAGGAGCATCGGGGTCGGTCGCAGTTCTCGATGCTTCTCCCGACATTCGCGTCCAGGGCCAGATGCTCCTCGGCTCGCCATTCTATCCGTCCGGTCGTGTCGCTCTCGTTGACAGCGTCTTCATCACACACGCGCACATGGGCCACTACGCAGGCCTACTTCACTTCGGCTCGGAGGCTCTCGCCGCGGATCACATACCCCTCTTTGCAACCGAACGTTTCCTTGCGTTCATGGAGCACAATGAGCCTTGGGGAACACTTCTCGCTGCAGGACATTTGGACGCGATTGCGATCAATGGATTGACGGCCTCCATGGAGGACGACCTTGAGATCGCTGCAATACCCGTGCCACATAGAGATGAGCTATCGGACACGGTTGCGTTCAGCGTTCGAGTGGGTGGTGACCCTTGGATGCTCTATCTTCCCGATATCGACGACTGGGAGTCGTGGATCGATGCCGAGTCTGAGATCGAAAGCCACGACATAGTGCTCCTCGACGCAACCTTCTCGACAGCGAGAGAGCTTCCCAACAGGGATATGGCGTCCATCGGCCATCCCCTTGTCACGGACACCATTGAACGATTTCGACACCTCGCATCGGGCACGCGCATCGTACTGACGCACATCAACCACTCGAACCCGCTCGGAGATCCTGCTGCACCCATCACTCGGCGAGTACTGGACGCAGGCTTCACCATCGCATACGACGGCCTCACATCAACGGTGGGGGAGTGATGTGACAGATCTCACACTTGCGGGCCAGTTCCTCGTCGCGACACCGATCATCGCTTCACAGTCCTTCGAGAAGTCGGTCGTATTCCTGCTCGAGCACGGCGACACCGGAACGATCGGGGTGGTACTCAACCGTCCAACAGACCTTCTCGTGGAGGAGCATCTGCCCGGGTTCGGAGGCATGCTGTCGGATCCGCCAATCGTGTTCCTCGGTGGGCCCGTCAGTTCGGACACCGCGATAGCCCTGGGCCGTGGAACAGCTATAGAATTCCTGAAACCCAGCGCTCATCCCCAGGTCGGCCTGGTTGACGTCGGCCATCCACTGGCGGGCCTCGACTCCCTTCGGATCTTCGCCGGGTACGCCGGATGGGAACCGAACCAGCTCGAGGCAGAGCTCGCCGAAGGCGCCTGGTGGGTGTTGTTCCCCGATATCGAAGAAGTGTTCACGTCACAGGTCGACCGGATGTGGGAGAGAGCCGTTGAGCGTGCCCCTGGCACCATTCCTCTGTATGCAACATATCCGGCCGATCCCACGTCCAACTGAACAGATGACTTGCTGCATGCAACAATCGACCGGCGACATCAGATATCCTTGATCCGTGACAACAACCGTTCCCCGTCTCCGGCCTTCCCTCGTCGGCAATGCGCCCGGCGTCACCTATGAGGCTGAACTGTGGGCGACAGGCAGCAGGGTCGTTGTCGGCATGGATGAGGTCGGCAGGGGAGCATGGGCAGGTCCTCTCACTGTCGGTGCTGTCGTCATTCCACAAGATCGCCGCATCTACAAGATCCGCGATTCCAAGAAGCTGACCGAACACGAAAGAGAATCCCTCTTCGGTCGCATCAAGAACTGGGCGGTCGACTGGTCGGTTGGTCACGCTTCAGCCGCAGAGTGCGACGAGCTCGGTATGTCTGAGGCTCAACGCCTCGCCACACAACGGGCCCTTCTGCGCCTTGATGCAAGACCGACCCATGTTCTTGTTGATGGGCCGTGGGACTTCGTCGGAAACGTGGATACAACACCGATCATCAAAGGGGACTCGATCTCGCTGAGCATCGCCGCTGCATCCATCGTCGCCAAGGTCTCACGGGATCGGCAACTGCGTGAGTTGTCCGACACCTTTCCCTGGTACTGCCTCGAAGCAAACAAGGGCTATCCATGTCACAGACACCGAGCCGCTCTCAAGCTCCTCGGCCCGTCGACGATCCATCGACGATCATGGTCGTTCATGGAAGGACTCCCGTGGTCCGGAGTTCGGGGTTGCGATACGAGCACCGACCCTCTTACGTTGTTCTGATGCTGTTCCAGACCGTGCCCGGAATCGACGAGATCATCGATGTCGACAACGTGACCGGCTTGGATGTCGTCACGGCCATCGCGATCGTCACCCTTGCAGTTGGAATCTCCGTCATTGTCAGGCGTTACGCCAAGAAGCGACTCATCTCCGTGGAAGGTCTTCCAGATGCGGCCGTAGCAGCCATCGTCCGCGTATCGGGTTACACCGTCGTCCTCGTCGGCACCCTGCTGGCCCTCCCCTATCTGGGTATCGATACCCAACCGGTGATGATCCTGCTCCTCGCGGTCCTGCTGTTGCTGTTCTTCGGAGGTCGGACACTCATGGAAGACTTCTCTGCCGGGATCATCCTTCAGGCACGCAATCCGTTCGGCGTGGGAGACCTCATTCGACACGATGACCACCTCGGTGTGGTCACAGAAATCGATGGCAGAGCGACCGTTCTCGTCACCCCGGATGGCGAGACGGTCCGGATTGCGAATTCAACAATGCTTCGCGAGCCGATCGTGAACATGTCGCGCGTCGGTGCCCGCAGAAGCACCGTTGACGTCGGCGTCGCATACGGGACAGATCTTGACCAAGCAGTGACGGTCCTCACAGAAGCTCTGAATAGCCTCGACACCGTGCTGACAGATCCGCCTCCACTGGTAGGAGTCGCCAAATACGAGGATTCGGCGATAGTCCTACAGGTGCTGTATTGGCATGCCCCGATGGCAACAGATGAGATCGTCGCTCGGGACGAGGTGATTCGTTCCATCAGTCGAGCTCTCGCACAGGCAGGTATCGTGATCGCATTCCCCCAGAGGGATGTCTGGTTGCGCACCACCCAAGACAATTCGCCGGATGAAGAGAGACCCAAATGACGGAACCATTGAGACCAGAGGCACCCCATCCCGTCGACTTCCTTGAAATCGACGCCCTCCTCAGCGGAGAGGAGCGGTTGCTGCGCGATACGGTTCGTGAATTCGTCACCGACAAGGTGAAACCGTATATTGCCGAGTGGTTCGAAGATGCGACCTTTCCCAGAGAGCGCGTGCGCGAGATGGGAGATCTCGGGTTGCTCGGCATGCACCTCGATGGCTACGACTGCGCAGGAACCAGTGCCGTCGCATATGGATTGGCTTGCACCGAACTCGAGGCCGGAGATTCCGGTGTGCGCAGCTTCGTCTCGGTT
>QMQC01000070.1 GCA_003648875.1 Actinomycetota bacterium | reverse complement strand
GATCTCGCGAACCCGCCGCAGTGCATCCATGAAGGTGATCTCTTCGGCCTCTGCGAATCGGTCAACGTGGGCAACCGTGGTGTCACCTATCGCACGTCTTGGGGTGTTGATGATTCGTTTGATCGCCACCTGATCGTCCGGATTGACTATCACCCTCAGGTATGCGAGGGCATCCTTGATCTCCTTGCGGTCGTAATACTTGAGGCCACCAACCACCTGGTACGTGACACCGAACCGAACGAAGAGCTCCTCGATGACACGGGACTGCGCGTTCGTGCGGTAGAACACCGCGACATCATCCAGGGCTATCCCGATGTCCTGGAGCCTGGCGATCTCCTCCGCAACATAAGCAGCTTCCTCGTGCTCGTCCTCTGCTTCGAATACCACGACGCTCTCGCCTGCGCCCTCATCGGTCCAGAGCCGCTTGGGTCTGCGGCTTGTGTTATTGGCGATGACAGCGTTCGCCGCATCGAGGATCGTCTGGGTAGAGCGGTAGTTCTGTTCGAGAAGGACCACACGCGTGTCCGGGTAGTCCTTCTCGAACTCCATGATGTTGCGCATGTCTGCGCCCCGGAATGCATAGATGGACTGATCCGAATCGCCAACGACACAGATATTGCCGTGCTCGGCCGCAAGCATCTTCACGAGCATGTACTGGGCTCGGTTCGTGTCCTGGTACTCGTCGACAAGGACGTACTGGAACCGGTTCTGCCATCTCTCGAGAACCTCGGGGAACACCTGGAGGATCTCGACGGTCAGATTGAGAATGTCGTCGAAGTCAACGGCGGACGCCTCAACGAGTCGTTGCTGATACAACCGGAATATGTCCGAGACGTTCTCGTGATAGAAGCCCGAATCCTGGGATGCGAACGTCTCGTAGTCGATCAACTCGTTCTTCGCCTTGGAGATGGCTGCCTTCATCTGGCGCGGTGGGAAACGCTTCGGGTCGAGATCGAGATCCTTGATACACATGGTTATGAGCCGGGTTGAGTCTGCGTCGTCGTAGATCGAGAACGAGGTCCGATATCCGAGCCGGTGTATCTCCTGACGGAGGATCCGAACACACGCTGAGTGGAAGGTCGACACCCACATGCCCCTCGCCACACCGCCAATCAACTGCTCGACGCGCTCCTTCATCTCCCCCGCGGCCTTGTTCGTGAAAGTGATCGCGAGGATCTCGTATGGCGAAACACCAAGATCGCGTACGAGGTGGGCAATGCGATACGTCAGCACCCGTGTCTTGCCGGATCCGGCTCCTGCCACGACCAGGACAGGACCGTCGGTAGCGGCCACAGCCTCACGTTGGGTTGGGTTGAGATCGGCGAGAAGTGCAGATTCCGGCATGGGGAGAACGTAGTACGACAGACGACCTACGACCTACGCATGTGACAGGTAGCTGGAAGCGAACTGCGAGCCAAGCTTCGATTCAGCTCGCTATGACAGACTCTTCCGAGTCGTTCTCACCGTTGGCCTCATCCTTCTCGATGAGGTCGCGGAGTGTCTGAACAAGTGCGCCCTTTGCGAAGTCGCCCTTGTCGAAGAAATCGTCGACACCTGCCCGCTCTGCCCGTGATCGATCCTCCTCGGATGCGACACCAGAGAGCATGATGATCGGGATCCCGCCGTAGCGCTGTCGCACCATATGGACGAGAGCGACACCGTCAGCTCTCGGCATCGAGAAATCGACGACCAGCGCATCGACCTCGTTCTTCGAAAGAGCGGAGAGCGCGTCAGAAACGCTGCCTGCGGACACCGTCGAAAATCCGTGGGACGCAAGGACGCCTGACACGACCTGGCGTACGCCCTGGCTGTCATCCACGACGAGAACCGTGTGAACGGGTCCTTGGGACACGGCTTCAGCGGATCGCATGCGCTCGGCGAGTCTGCCTGCGTCGACGAGCATGACCGTGTCGTCGCCACCGAGCAGCGCGACACCGCTCACGACCGAAGACCCGCTGAGCAACGGACCAAGATCCTTCGTGGCAACCTCATGCGTGTCAAGCACGTTGTCCACCGCCAACGCGATCAAACCTGTTGGGCTCTGCAACACCATCACCTGGGATGGGAGACCTTCGAGTTCCAGGCCCGCAGCTGAGGCGAATGACGAATACGGCACTGTTTCTTCTCCGACTCCGATGAACGATCCCTTCTCCGTGACCGAGATCGATACGTCTGGCATCGGAGCGATCTCGACGACCACTGAGTCGGGGACACCCCAAGTACGGCCGCCAGCAGTGAATATCTGGGCACGCTGGAGGGCACGGTGCGCGGGCATCGTGATGACGAAACTCGTGCCGACACCAGCGGAGGAGTCAAGCGTCATGGACCCGTACACCTCCTCAACGATCTCTGTCACACGTCCAAGACCGACGCCGGATCCGGTGAACTCAGAGGAATCCGGGTTCGTTGAGAATCCACCTGCGTACAGAACCGACCGGAGTTCGTCGGCGGTGGGGTCGTCACCGACGAGATCATCCTCGATAGCCTTCTCACGAACAGCCGCCCAGTTGATGCCTCCGCCGTCATCTGCAACTGCGATCTGCAGGTGCTGGTTGTCCCTACTCGCAGAGACCCTGACGGTTCCGACCGAGGACTTCCCGGCTGCAACCCTCACGGCAGTTGGCTCAAGACCGTGAGTGACAGCGTTGACAACGAGTTGACGAATCACTTCACCGATCCGATCGAGGAGCTGTCTATCGATAAGAGTGTCCTCACCCTCGACGACGAGCGCTACGTCCCTTCCCAGTTTCTTGGACACGTACTTGACGAGCTGCGGAAGGGTCGAAGTGATGCTCGAGATTGGCATGACGGTGAGACCGAGCGCAGCCAACTCCAGCTGCACGGATGCACGCCTCACAGCTTCGAGCGATTCGCGAACACCCTCGACTGCAGCCGCCGGGGCTACCTGTGAACCGCTCGAGAGCACATCGGTTGTTTGATTGACTGCCGAATCGATATCGATTCTCATCGCAGCCACATTGTTGATCATCCGGAAGAGACGCCCCGCGTTCACGGGCACAGACTCTTCGGTTGCCCACGTCTCGACCGCCCCAACGAGACCGCCGAGGTCATAGGTCTTGTTCGTCTCGGGATCCAGTGCCGAACGGGTCCCTTCGAGGACGACGAGGCCGGGTGGTTCTTCCAGGGGGGCACCGACTGCGGGACCGGCGGCGGTGGGCGCTTCGGACTTCTCGGTCGCATCGACGACATCGTCCTGAGCAGCGCCCGCAACGATCTCATATGTGATCACGGGTGTGGCGAGTCTGCCGTCAGGACCCGGCTCGAACACGAGGGGCTCGTCTGAAGCACCAGATCCGCGATCGACTGCCGGTTCAAGCACAACCGCAAGACCCGGCTCCTCTTGGTCTTCGATGGAGAGCGGTGCGACATCCGGCTTTCCGGGCGCGACAGTTTCGAGAGTTTCTGCGTCTGCCACGGACCCGGAAGTCTCAACCTCAGGCTCAGACTCGGCGACTGGCTGCTCTGTCCCTGCTTCAGCAGGGTGGTCCGCATCGATCGAGGGTACGTCCTCGGGTGGCTCCGAATCCGCTTCGACCGTTGGCTGCTCGTCTTCGGGTGGCGGCGGAGGCTCCGGCGTCGGCATCGGCTCAGGGAGCAGCTCGAGAAGCGAGGGACTGTCGATGAGCGTTCGCAACGTGTCTATCGATTCCGACACGGCCGTGTCGTCCCCCGTGAGCGCCTCGGGAATGGACTTTGCGAGCATCAACAGCGTTCGGCCAAGCATTGAGGACGGTTCCAAATCACCCTGCTGGATGAACCGCCACACGAATTCGCACGCCTCACCACCCCTCGCGATTCCTTCGTATCCCATGACGCGACCGGTGCCTTTGATCGTGTGGCCTTCGCGAAGCATCCGACCCGAAAGCTCGGAATCGATATCACCACTCATCATCGCTTGGGCGCCTTCCACGAGGCTGCCCGAGCGATCATCGAGTTCTTCCTTGAAGAGCTCTTCGAGCTCGGGGTCGTTCTGCCAGTCCATCAATACACCATGACGTAGGTGGTTGTGCTCACGTAAGCCATATCGGAAGCCTCGATATGGGTCTTGAGGACTATGACTAGTTATTTCCGAGCAGAAGCCGAAATGGCGTGTTCGTGGCCGGGTTTCAGCCGTTGGGGAGGGCCATTAGCGGCACTTCGGATATGAGCGGGGTCCTGTCACTCCACCCGACACCCCGCCCAAGACCGAAGAGCCCCATTAGTGCGCCGAGGCGAACCAGAACGCGTGGTTCATTCCCACTCAATCGTCGCCGGGGGTTTGGACGAGATGTCGTAGGCGACGCGATTGATGCCGTCGACCTCATTGATCACTCTGGAGGAGATCTTGGCGAGGACCTCGTAGGGCAAGCGGGCCCAGTCGGCGGTCATCGCATCGTCCGAAGTGACCGCTCGCACGATCAATGGGTAGGCGTAGGTGCGACTATCGCCCTGAACGCCGACGGACTTGATGGCAGGCAGGACGCCAAACGTCTGCCAGATCTCCCGATAGAGGCCAGCCTTTCTGATCTCGTCAAGAACGATCACATCGGCAGCTCGCAAGATGTCGAGTCGCTCCTTTGTGATGTCGCCGATGATCCGAACCCCAAGCCCTGGCCCAGGAAACGGCTGACGCCACACGATCTCCTCGGGTAGCCCAAGCTCCTCACCCACCGCCCGAACCTCGTCCTTGAATAGGTCTCGCAGAGGCTCAACCAGTTCGAAGCCAATGTCGTCGGGCAGGCCACCGACGTTGTGATGACTCTTGATCTTCGCGGCGTCCTTCGTCCCAGATTCGATGACGTCGGGATACAGCGTTCCTTGAACCAAGTGATCGGCGCCTTCGATGTCCGAAGCGACCTCCTCGAACACGCGGACGAACATCTCTCCGATGATCTTGCGCTTCTCCTCCGGATCGGCCACACCTTCCAAGGCCGCTAGGAATCGATCCTCAGCCTTGACGTGGATGAGATTCATATGGAACGCATTCCGGAACGTCTCCTCCACCTGCTCCCCCTCGCCATGACGCATCAGGCCGTGATCGACGAAGACACAGACGAGCCTGTCACCGATCGCCTTGTGCACGAGTGCTGCAGCCACAGACGAATCGACGCCTCCAGAGAGGCCGCATATTGCGATGCCATCGCCGACCGCATCCCTGATTGCGGCGACCGACTGCTCGATGATCCCGACATGGGTCCATGTGGGCCTGGCCCCACAGGCGATCCATAGGAAGCGTTCGAGCACCCGTTGACCGTGCTCGGTGTGTTTCACCTCCGGGTGGAACTGCACCCCGTAGAAGCGGCGAGCCGGATCCTCCATTGCAGCGACCGGCGCATCCGGTGTGGACGCAGTAACGGTGAACCCTTCGGGAGCGTCGGACACCGCATCGTTATGGCTCATCCACACCTGGAGGAGTTCGGGCTGATCGGAGAACAACTGGGAGTCACCAAGAACCGCGAGATTGGCAGGTCCGAACTCAGACGTTCCTGTCGACGCAACAGTCCCACCGAGAGTTTGCGCCATGACCTGATGCCCATAACAGATGCCCAACACAGGAATCCCGAGCTCGAAGATCTTCGGATCGATTCCGTAGGCATCTTCTGCATACACCGACGATGGACCTCCCGACAGGATGATTCCAACGGGACCTCTCTCCATGATCTGCTGCGCGGTGATGTCCCTCGGAACAATTTCGGAGAAGACTCTTGCTTCTCGGACACGACGAGCGATCAACTGGGCGTACTGAGCTCCAAAATCGACGACAAGAACCCGGTCGAAGTCAGCTTGTGAAGCATGGCCCGAAGCGGATGGCCCCGCCATCAGCCCATCCCCACACCCTGGGACCGCTGGAGTTGCTTTCCTTCGGTCTGGAGAGCGGGAGCGATCATCACCTCGGCCTTCTGGAACTCCTTGACCGTGGCATAACCCGTCGTTGCCATTGAACCGCGAAGGCCACCAAAGAGATTCCGTCGACCGTCATTCTCATGGGCAGGCCCGACAAGTATCTCCTCGATGGTGCCCAGCGTTCCCGTCTGGACACGGGAGCCCCGTGGAAGTGTCGGGTGGAATGTGGCCATGCCCCAGTGGAATCCTTTCGAGGGGGATTCTGTTGTGGCGGCTATCGGTGATCCGAGCATCACGGCGTCAGCACCAACTGCGATCGCCTTCGATATGTCACCGCCCGTACGCATTCCTCCGTCCGCAATGACGTGCACATACCTTCCTGACTCTTCAAGATACGCAGAACGCGCCGCAGCCGCATCAGCGATCGCCGTTGCCTGGGGCACACCGATGCCAAGGACGCCTCGCGTGGTGCAAGCAGCCCCGGGGCCGACCCCAACGAGGATTCCCACAGCACCCGTTCTCATGAGGTGCAACGCACCTGAATACGATGCAGTGCCACCGATGATCACAGGCATCTCGACTTGACGGATGAACCTGTTGAGGTCGAGGGGTTCTTCCCGTGATGAGACATGTTCGGCAGATACGACGGTTCCCTGCACACCAAGCACGTCGAGTCCACCGGCCCTTGCGTAGTCGACGTACTTGACAACGGTTTGTGGCGTGAGACTCCCACAGGCGATCACGCCTGAATCCTTGATCTCCTTGACCCTCTGCGTGATGAGGTCGGCTTTGACCGGTTCGGCGTAGAGCTCCTGCATCCGACGAGTGGCGATCAGGTCGTCGAGGGACGCTATCTCGTCATACACGGGCAGAGGATCCTCATAGCGAGTCCAGAGTCCTTCGAGGTTCAGAGTCGCGAGGCCACCGAGGCGGCCGATCTCGATCGCGGTCCTGGGCGTAACAGCGGAATCCATCCCTGAGGCCATCATCGGCAGGTCAAATGTGAAGGCGTCGATCTCCCACGAGAGATCGACATCCTCCGGGTCCCGGGTTCGCCTCGTCGGGACGATCGCGATGTCATCGAAACCCCAGGCACGACGACCGGACTTCCCTTTTCCGATCTCGACTTCCACGCCAAACCTCCACTGAGCGCAAGCGACGATGCGAGGGTAGTAGCCGCGGGATCCCGAAGTGTCAGACAAGTTCCGCAATCCGGCATCGGGGTTCCGGCATCCGCAGTCCGAAGTCCGCAGTCCGAAGTCCGAAGGGAGGCACAGCGACCGATTCGGTAAGCGGAGCCGCAGGCGAAGCGACCCGAGAGGGAGCACAGCGACCGGGTCAGAAAGCTCTTACGCCTGTGGCCTTCCGCACCTCGGCCATGTATCCAACGGCCACCTCGTGCGCACGGAGGCCGCTCGAGTGGAGGACGTCGCGTACGTCACCGTTCTTCAATGACTTGTAGCGCTCATTGACAGGACCGACCTCGGCGACCACAGCGTCGGCCACTGCATCCTTGAAGGCCCCATATCCACCGGTTGCGTATTCGTCAACAAGGATGTCGATCGAGTCACCCGTGCAGGCCGACATGATCTCGAGCAAGTTGGAGATTCCCGGCTTCCCAACAACGTCGTATCGGATCTCTGGATCGCTGTCGGTGACGGCCGAACGAATGCGCTTCCTGATCACATCGGGGTTGTCGAGGAGTGAAACACGACTCTTCTCCTGCGGGTCGGACTTGGACATCTTGGATGTCGGATCGGTGAGCGACATCACCCTCGCCGATGTCTCGGGGATGTATGCGTCCGGAATCGGGAAGACGTCACCGTACTTGTTGTTGAAGCGCTCAGCGAGGTTACGGGTGACCTCAATGTGTTGACGCTGGTCGTCACCTACCGGTACGAGATTCGCACGATGGAGGAGAATGTCCGCAGCCATGAGCACGGGGTAGGAATAGAGCCCGAGATTCGATGCAGCACCGGCGGCGGTCTTCTCCTTGAACTGGGTC
>QMQC01000069.1 GCA_003648875.1 Actinomycetota bacterium | reverse complement strand
TAGCGAAAGTAGAGCGCCCGAGAGACCGCCTCCGAGGTTTCGCCCTTCGATTTGTACGCCCTCTTCACCTGTGCGTCGTACTCGTCGAGGAAGGCGTCAGCCTTGCCGAGAAGACGCTGGGCTGCGCCAGCATCCTTGGCCCCGAACACGTCGGCGGCGTCGAGTATGAGCTGGCCGACCTTGTCCCTGTAACCCTTGAGCTCCTCCTGGTCCGGCGCACCCTCGAAATTCGCCCCGTACTTCACGAGGTCGTACATGTTCTTTGAGTAGTCTCCCACCCGTTCGGCATCCTTGACGATCGAGGCATATTGCAGGACGAGCGGTAGGTCTGCACCGTTTACCGCAGCGTGGATCATCAACATGCGGCGAATGTCTTGTTGTGCTTCGTTGATGCCTTTGTCGGTTGTGCGGACCTCGCGCTTTGTTTCTTTGGACTTGCCGCCGCCGAAGAGGGCATCTGTTGCGGTGGTGAACACGTCGTTTCCGTCACGGAGCATCCCGACGATGCTCGCTTCGACCTCATCGAGCTCGTTGCTCGGGCCGCCCCTGAAGAATTCCATTACCACGATTACTTCCTATCCCTAACTCAGTACCAAGATACCCACGATCGGTATGGCGATGAACACGATTCCTGAATACGCCACAGCGATCCACTTCCTTTTCACCGCAATGTCCGCAAGCTTCTCCGCAAGCATGACGGGTACATACCGGATCCTCCCCCACGGGTAGACGATGAGTATGCCGACTACGTTGAAGAGGAGGTGCACAAGGGCGATCGTCATGCCATCGATCGAGCCTGTCGCAAGCGCAGCGATGAGAGCCGTCACCGTCGTGCCGATGTTCGCTCCAAGGGTGATGGGATAGGCGTTTCGTACGAGGAGCATTCCCGACGCGACGATCGGGACGAGGATCGACGTGGTGATACTCGATGACTGGACCGCAACCGTCATGAGTACTCCGACAGCGATCCCCACCAGCCCACTCTTTGCGAGGGCGGCATTGACGGAACGTTCGATGCGGGCAGCGATCAGCACCTTCATGTTCTTCGTGATGTAGATGAGCGTCAAGAAGATGATCGCGATTCCAACGATGATGAAGGCGATGCCAGCGGTGGTCGCTGAGTCGAACAACGGCTCGACGAGATCGATGATCCGCGTCGCGCCCCATTCGACAGCACCTTTGATCGGGGAGTTGAACGTCGCGTCCGAACCACCGGGGAGAAGTTCGGCGAGCCACGCTGCTGTGCGCTGAAGGAAGTGGGTCGTGAGCTCGAGGGGCAGAATGATGGTGACGGCGATGAGATTGAAGAAGTCGTGCATCGTTGCAGCGCTGAACGCAAGACGGAACTCCTCGTCGCGTCTGGCGTGGGCGAGCGACACGATCGTGTTCGTCACAGAAGTGCCGATGTTTGCACCCATGATCATCGGCACCGCCAATTGAATGGGGAGCTGGCCAGCGGCGACGAGCCCGACGATCGTCGCCGTTGTGACCGAGGACGATTGGACCAGGACCGTTCCGAGGATGCCGACAAAGAGCGCGGCAAGCGGATTCGTGATCCCATCGAAGAGACCGCCTGCTGTCTCGCTTCCGAGGCCCTTTACGCCGGACTCGAGGAGTCTGACACCGATGAGGAACATGTAAAGGAGGAAGACGACAAGAACGGCGCGCGCTGCGGGATGCAACGTGCGCTTCAGCGGCTCGACTATCGGTGATCCGTCTGGTGGCAGTTCGGACGGATTCATGCGCGTTCAAGCACCGTTCATTCAGGGATCTCGGTCGTGCGGAGAATAGCCCTGTGTGCGCACCTCCAACGATGGTGTTGAGCGTCTCCCGGCGTTGAGCCATCGACACTCCGTGCCGTGCTCCGGCTCAAGCCCTTGACAGGCGCAGAGCCCTCAGAGCGCCGACAGAGCTTCGCCGTAGAGCTCGTACTCGCGTGGAGTTCCAAGTGAATCTGTGGCGATCACGTCGCGGATGATGCCATCGGTATCGAGAACGTACGTGACCCGGTTGGCGCTTCCCGTCACGTCGTTGAACGCTCCATAGGATGTGACGACATCGCCGTGTGGCCAGTAGTCGGCCAGCACCGGGAATTCGAAGCCGTTCTCCGATGCCCACTTTGCGTTTGTCGGAACCGCGTGGGTGGTGATCACGACGACCTTCGCATCCAGGCCCCCGAGCTCTCCGAGGCCGTCGCGAAGCTGGCACCCCTCGTTGTCGCAGTGCCCCGTGAAGGGGAAGGGGATGAACACGACAAGAGCGTTGTGACCCGTGATGTCATCAAGTGACACCTCGTTCCTGTTCTGGTCATGGAGCGTGAAATCCGGCGCGGCGGTACCGATGGCGAGGGGCATGAGATCTCCTGTGGTGGTGGATGAGGGAGTCTATGCAGAGCACGGACGACGCACGACGGAGGGGAAGACGGCCGTATGGGAGGGCAGCGACCGATCCGCCGTCTGATTTCTAGAGCGTCGTCTCGTCCAGGAGGACTCGCGCATTCCAACCGATCGGATCAGTGAGCTCCTCCAGCGTCGGCATGTTCTCCGGAGCTTCCCAAACACGGCCAAGGGATACTTCTCCCCAGCGTTCTACGACGTCGTCACAGAATTGCGCTGCATCTGATGCGCGCCACCTCTCGAGTTTCAGGCCGGCGAACTGCTGGAGGAACTGTTCTGTCTTGTCCGGTTCGCTGCGACGCAGGTTGTACGCCTCCTCGATGCGATCGATGTTCGGGAGCAATTCCCTGCCAGCGATACGGACTATTCGATCGGCGTATCCCTCGATGAATGCAGTGAAGGCTTGCACGTCCGCAAGACGTCTTGGATCGGCCGTCGCCCGGATCAGACCTGCGGGATCCTCACCCTCGCCGAGCATCCTTTGTAGCTCCATCGGGTCGCTCATTCCCGTGAGCTTCCCCAGTAGATCAGAAGTATCGATCTCGACGTTGTCATAGAAAGCCGTGATGAGTTCGAC
The DNA here is from genome assembly GCA_003648875.1 of Actinomycetota bacterium. Classification (GTDB taxonomy): domain Bacteria; phylum Actinomycetota; class Acidimicrobiia; order Spongiisociales; family UBA5794; genus B3-G11. The sequence goes on along the minus strand of QMQC01000069.1, from coordinate 4,909 downwards.
GAATCGGCCTCTGACCCACTCGACAGCCATGATCCTATGGAACGCAACCTCATGGAGGGTTCCCCACAGGCGAATCTGCCTGTGATCGATGCCGTGGTCGATAGCGAAGTCGTTGAGGTTCGGGACGATGACATAGGGTCGGTCGTGATCCATGGCTGGGATTCCCGTGTCGAACTGGCCGAGGGCGCGGTGTGCCATGAAACCAACCATCGTCCCCGCCTGCATCCCAAGGAGGGCAGGTCCAAGGGGAGCGAGAATGGCTCCCATGTCGCCCATGTCGCCCATGCCCGGCATGCCACCGATGTCAGTGAGGCCTGAGAGTTTGTCTCCAAGTGGTTCGACGAGTACGCGGAATGACTGCTGGTTCTCTGCAGCCCATGTGGCTCGATCCGTCGGATTCAGCTCACCCGGCTCAGGAGACGGAAGTTCCGCAACGGACGAGATCCGCACCTCAGCTACATGGGCGAGTTCGCGATACTCCTCCGCCACGGAGGGCTCGATCGGTTGCTGCTGACCCGCAAGGCTCTTTGTCACCTCGCGAGCGAACTTCCAATTGACAGGGCCTGAGGACTGGAGCATCTTGAAGAGCTGTTCGAAGAGTCCTTCCTCTTCCATCCCGTACATCGTGGCTCAGCCTCCGAATTCGGCCGGGCGCTGTCCCATCATTACCGAGAAGGACAATGTTTCGCCCTCGCGTATCGCGACGAAGTCGACCTCGTCACCTACACGGTACAGGCGCACGGCAAGGATGAGGTCGGTCTGATCGTCAATCGTCTTGCGGCCTATCGAAATGATGACGTCGCCTGGCTGGAGACCGGCCATGCCGGCCGCAGAGTCTGTGCCCTCGATCGAGTCGATGATCGCTCCCGATGGGACGATCGCGCCGTCATCTGCCTCCTCGAGGTGGGTGCCGATCTTGACACCGAGGAACGGATGAGCAACGTCGCCTGTCTCGATGATCTCGGCAGTGATGCGATCAACGAGTTCGATCGGGATTGCATAGCCGATTCCTTCCGGTCCTGCCTGGGATACGCCGATGGCGCTGGTGATGCCGATGAGTCTTCCCTCTGCGTCGAAGAGCGCACCTCCCGATGAACCGCTGTTGATGGCGGCATCGGTCTGGATCATGCCGTGCAGGAAGGTGTCGTCCGCGAAATCGACCCTACGGTCGAAGGCTGAGATGACGCCGACGGTCACGGATGCGCCACCTTCCTGACCAAGCGGATTACCGATAGCAACAGCTGGATCCCCGACATTGAGCGGCTCCGTCGCGCCGAAATCGACTGGTGTAAGTCCTGACGCGCTGATCTGCAGCACGGCAAGATCCATGAGGTCATCGCTGCCGACAAGTGTCGCTTCGTATTCCCTGCCGTCCTCGAACATCACCGAGAACGTGTCGGCATCCTCGATGACATGGTGATTGGTGATGATGTAACCCTCAGCCGAAATTACGACACCTGAGCCTGAGCCGACGCCGAGGACAGGCGAATCTTCGTCCGCGGGGGCATCAAAGACCGTAATTGTCACGATGGAGGGGAGGGCCTTCGCCGCGACAGCGGTTGGGTTGACCGCGGCACCGAGATCGTTGATTATCTGAGGTGGTGCGACCTCGACAACCTGGGTGGCCTGCTCGGCGTTTGCGATCGTCGTGGTTGGGGCTGCTGCCTCTATCTCGTCGAACGTCCCTGTGGCTGCGAGGACGCCGACCGTCAGAACGGCTCCGAGGATGCCGGCCACGAGAGAGCCGGCCAGGAAGAGAGCGGTATTCGAACCGCCGCCCGTGGACTCGCTTTGGATTCGAGACGAAACCGGTTCCGGAAGGGTGTCGGTGGTCCCTTCCGGACTTGTGTCGTCGTAGACGAACGGCACAAACGGAGGATCGGAAAGGCCAAATGGCTCGCCCGAGGACTCAACCACCGTTTCGATCGGAGCGTCGGCTGAGGGCGCGGCGATGTTCTGCGGAGGTGTCGAGTCGGAGGCTTGTGTCTCGCCAACGTCCGTGGAGGGGGTCTCGGTTGGTTCCATGTCCATACCAACGCCGATGTCACCGTCTTCGTTCCGGTTTGACTCGACGGGACCGTGGGAATTCGAAGGGGTTGCTTCGGGGGTATCTTCTTGCATGATGGTGATTGTATGAACGAAGAGTCTCTAGCGGCCCAAGAATCCGTTCTGGTCGACATAACGGCCGAGCGAATCGATGTGAGAGCTCTCGCTGAGTTCGTTTCCGATCCGCGGGCCGGAAGTTCCGTTGTGTTCAACGGGTCCGTTCGAGATCATTCACCGGGCCGAGCCGACGTGAGCCGCCTCGAATACGAGGCCTACGGAGAAGTCGTCAAGGAGAAGATCGTCGAGATCGTGCAAGAGGCGTTCGGACGCTGGCCGATCCTGAAGGTCGCGGCCGTGCACAGGGTGGGCTCCCTTGAAGTGGGGGAGTCTGCCGTATGTGTTGCAGTGTCGAGCGCCCACCGCAAGGACAGCTTCGATGCCTGCCGCTATGTCATCGACGAGCTCAAGTTCCGTGTCCCGATATGGAAGAAGGAGCACTGGCCCGGCGGAGCCGAATGGGTCGAGGAGGGCGGCTAGCGCCGCCCGTCTAAAGTCTTCAGTTCTCTTTCCGTCGTCCGACACTGTGAACTGCCAACTGCTTACCGACAACCATCTCAGCGGCTTCGCGGACGCCCGGGTTTCGGTCGAGAGCTGCGCGTTGGATGGCTGGTTCGATGCGGGGATCGTCGAATACGGTGATGGCCGCGATCGCACGTCTGCGAACCTGGGGTGGTCCTGAGGAGATGAAACCGAGTAACGCGTCGATCGCAGATTCGTCACCGATGGCTCCGAGCGCTGCGACTGCGGCTTCCTTGACGGTGCGGTCCGCATCGTCGTTGCCAACGAGGATCAGCCAACTGATGGCTGAGGGATCTGACAGTTCTCCGTAGGCGGTTGCTACTGCTTCGCGCACCTTTGGCTCGGGGTCGTCGGCGGCCTTGGAAAGATGATCGAGGGCCCGAACTCCGCACTCTCCGAGCTTCTCTGCAGCTGCAGCTCGAACAAAGTCGTTCTCGTCGCCGAGCAGAGCTGCGACGGCGTCGAATAGCTCGTTGCAGGATTCGCTGCTGAGCGCTGTGATGGCCATCCTCCGAAGTACCGGATCGGTGTGGTCGAGAAACAGGGGAGGACTCTCGATGAGTGCAACGAGGTCTGTGCGGTCAGCCACGGGCGCACGCGACGCGCTCGAGCGCCATGGCGATACCCTGGCCGACGCCGATGCACATGGTTGCCAAGCCGTAGCGTTCGTCGCGTTTGTCCATCTCGCGTGCGACTGTTCCGACCAGACGTGCGCCCGTCATACCGAGGGGGTGGCCGATCGCGATCGCTCCTCCGTTCGGATTCACGTGGTCGGCGTCGTCGGGCAGTCCAAGCTCGCGCAGGCACGCCAGAGACTGGGAAGCGAAGGCTTCGTTCAGTTCGATCGCACCGAAGTCGCCGAGGGCCATGTCGAGGCGTTCGAGCAGTTTGTTCGTAGCCGGAACCGGGCCGATCCCCATGATCCGTGGCGGAACGCCAGCGGTGGCCATGCCGAGGATCCTCGCCATCGGCGTTGCGCCGAGTCGTTCAAGAACAGAGTCAGACACAACGAGCGCTGCCGCAGCGCCATCATTGATACCACTCGCGTTGCCGGCAGTGACGGTGCCGTTCTCGAATATCGGTTTCAGTCCGGCAAGCTTCTCCAAGGTCGTCTCTGGGCGGGGATGCTCGTCCGTATCGATTACGAGGGGATCCTGTCTGCGCCTTGGAACCTCCACGTTCACGATCTCGCCGGCGAAGAAGCCGTCGGCCTGAGCCTTGGCTGTCCTCTGCTGGGATCGATACGCGAAACCGTCCTGATCCTCTCGCGACACGGCGAAGTCCGCGGCAACGTTTTCGGCGGTTCCGGGCATCTCGTCTGTGCCAAATCGTTCGCGCATCTTCGGGTTGACGAACCGCCACCCGATCGTTGTGTCGTGCATCACGACCGCGCGATCGTAGGCGTTCGAAGCCTTGGACATGACCTTTGGTGCACGGCTCATCGATTCGACGCCACCGGCAAGCACTACTTGCGCCGCTCCGACCCTGACTGCCCGAGCTGCGAGTCCGATCGCTTCCATGCCGGAACCGCAGAGGCGATTCACCGTCGCGCCGGGCACCTCGACGGGGAGTCCGGCCAGAAGTGCAGACATGCGCGCTACGTTGCGGTTGTCCTCTCCCGCCTGGTTCGCGTCTCCGTAGTAGATCTCGTCAATGGACGCCGGATCGATGCCTGCGCTGGCCACGACCGTCGTCATGGTGAGTGCAGCGAGATCGTCTGATCGCACAGGAGCAAGAGCGCCCGCAAAGCGACCAATAGGGGTGCGGACGTAGTTCAGGAGGAAGGCATTGGACATGGGGGAATTGTAATCGGCGTTCGGATTCGGAGTGCGGCTGTCCGATGTCGGTTCTCGGTTGACAGTTCGGACAACGGATCGGTCACTCCTCTCCCTTGCGCGACAGACGACCGGTTCAATTCGGAGCGCTGCTCGTCAATCAATCTGTCGCACACTCGGATCTTCACGTGACCTGAGGGAACACGGCGGGAATTGCATCGCTGCCCGATCCAGTTCTTGTCGTTCACCGATTGGTGAATATCGCGTTCGCATCGAGTCTCAGACCCACATCGGGGAACGCAAGAATGACCATTCTTACGCTACGGAAAGGTGCATCGACAAGACAAGGCGTTCCGATTCGTCTAAGTTCGTTGCACCTTCTAGATGGCTGAGACCCTGGAGAGCTATGACGACGACTCTTGACCAGGTAGCGATACCGGATCTGACGGACGCGTTCCCTTCGGTCGCGTGGAGGGTGCGCGACTGGGCTCAGAGGACCCCCGATCGTG
>QMQC01000068.1 GCA_003648875.1 Actinomycetota bacterium | reverse complement strand
TTCACCGGAGGCCTGCCTTGGGAGTGTTCGAGACGATCGGTACCGAAACACACGAGTCCGTACACTTCGGCACAGACCACGCAGCCGGGCTCAGGGGCAGCGGCTCCATACCCAGCACCGCCCTGGGACCCGCTCTCGGAGGAACACGTTTCTACCCGTACCCCGATGAGCATTCGGCACTCGTCGATGTTCTCAGACTGTCAAAGGGCATGACCTACAAGGCAGCGGCTGCAGGCCTTGCGCAAGGCGGAGGCAAAGCAGTCATCATCGGTGACCCTGCAAAGATCGCCAGCGACAGTCTGTTCCGGGCATACGGATCCTTCGTCGACGGCCTCGGAGGCCGCTATATCACGGCTGAGGACGTCGGAACAACGGTAGGGAACATGGAGATCGTCGCCACAAGGACTTCGTTCGTGAGCGGGCTCCCGATCGCGAAGGGTGGGTCCGGCGATCCGTCACCGGCAACCGCTCGCGGCGTCGTGGCCTCCATCAGAGCCGTAGGCGACCACCTGTGGGGAACGGATGACCTCCAAGGCAGACGGGTCGCCGTGAAGGGGGTTGGCAAGGTGGGATATTCCCTTGTCGGAATGCTGGCTTCGCATGGTGCCGAACTGATCGTTGCAGATGTGGACGACGAGGCGACAGATGCCGTGGCAAGCGACTTCGGGGCAAAGGTGGTTGCCGTCGAAGAGATCCACAAGGTTGACTGCGACGTCTATTCACCATGTGCCCTTGGAGCAGATCTGAACGAGTCGACCATCCCGCAGCTCCACTGCACGGCGATCGTTGGCTCGGCAAACAACCAGCTCGCGGTAACCGACGACGCTGAACGAATCGCGCGGAGGGGAATCCTCTATGCACCTGACTTCGTCGTCAACGCCGGTGGGATCATCAACATTGCTGCCGAGACCGGTGGGTACTCGATCGAGAGATCGAATCGAATGGTCGACAAGATCTACGACAACCTCACCGAGATATTGCGAACATCAGATCGACTCGGAGTCAGCACCGAGGCAGCAGCAGAGCACGTTGCGGAGACGAGAATTGAATCGGCAAGGAAGCAAGGAGACGAATCGTGACGTTGGGACTTGATAGCGTGATCGATCACACCGCACTCGGTCTCAGCGATGACGACCTGGTCGACTTGTATCGCAAGATGTTGCTTGCCCGGAAACTCGATGAGCGTATGTGGGCCCTCAACCGTCAGGGTCGAGTGCCGTTCGTCGTATCGGTTTCAGGCCACGAGGCGACACAGGTCGGCGCGGCCTCAGCGATCGACCCGTCGAAGGACTGGTCGATGCCTTACTACCGGGACGTCGCTTATGTCCTCGCCGCGGGCATGTCAGCCGAAGATGTGTTCGCCGGCGTCTTTGCGAAGGAGTCAGACCCGTCCAGTGGCGGCCGGCAGATGCCGAACCATTGGTCGGAGCCAGACCTGAACATCTTCACGCAGGGATCGGTCATCGGTGTGCAGTATCCCCAGGCCTGTGGAGTTGCGTACGAGCTGAAACGAAGCGGTAGCGATGCTGTTGTCGTTGTCGACGGTGGAGAAGGATCCACCTCTGAAGGTGACTGGCATGAAGCCATGAACTTCGCTGGCATCCACAGACTTCCCGTCATCTTCCTGATCCAGAACAATCTGTATGCCATCTCTGTCCCCGCCGCTGATGAGTTCGCCGGCCAGATCGCAGATAGAGCACTCGGATATGGCATGCCGGGTGTTGTCGTCGATGGGAACAACGTGCTCGAGGTCTACGGTGCAATGTCTGCGGCAGTGGACCGAGCAAGGGCAGGCGATGGCCCGACGCTCATCGAGGCGAAGACCTATCGGTACTACGCCCACACATCAGACGATGACGACAAGCTGTATCGCAGCCGGGAGGAAGTAGAGCTCTGGCGGCGTAAGGACCCGATCCCCAACTTCAGGCAGTACCTCGTCGAACAGAGAATCCTGACCGAAGCGCTTGAGCGTGAGATCGAGATGAATGTCGTGGACGAGATCGCCACGGCCGTGAAGACGACAGAGTCGTCAGCGGATCCAACTGATCCCTTCAGCCATGTCTTCCTCAATGAAATCGTCCCAACTCATCCGGCGACGACGGTTGAGCCACAACCAGAGGGCGAAGAAGGCAACTTGATCACGGCGATCAACAAGTCCATGCACGATCTCATGGCCGACCACGACGACATGATCGTGTTCGGTGAGGATGTGGCGGATCCAAAAGGTGGCGTGTTCAAGGCGACGAAAGGGCTCACGGACGCGTTCGGGGGTGATCGCTCCTTCAACACTCCAATCGCGGAGGCACTCGTCATCGGTTTGGGGATTGGGACCGCAGCAACGGGCACCAAGACGCTCGCCGAGATCCAGTTTGCGGACTTCATTCACCCTGGATTCGATCAGATCATCTCAGAGATGGCACGCATCCACTACCGCTCGAACGGTCGCTGGTCGCTTCCAATGACGATCCGCAGCCCGTACGGCGGCGGAATCCATGGTGCGCTGTACCACTCTCAATCGATCGAGGTCTTCTACACACATGTTCCAGGGATCAAAGTCGTCATCCCATCGACTCCCGCCGATGCCTATGGCCTCCTGCGATCGGCGCTCGAGGACCCCGATCCGGTCATGTATCTTGAGCCGAAGAAACTGTATCGGCTGGCAAAGGGGCCGATTCCTGAGTCTGGCTACTCGGTCCCGCTCGGAAAGGCTGCATTGCGACGAATTGGTGACGATCTCACGATCATCGCCTACGGCACCATGGCGCACTTCGCCGTCGAAGCAGCTGATCTGCTGGACGAGCGGGGCATCGATGCAACGGTCCTGGACCTGCGTTCGCTGAAGCCGCTCGACTGGCCCTCCATCGAGGCGGCGGTCGAACGAACATCAAAGGTATTGATCGTGCATGAGGACAACCGCTTTCTTGGGTACGGCGCCGAGATTGCTGCACAGATCTCAGAGAAGGCATTCGAGTGGCTCGATGCGCCCGTGATGCGGTACACCGCGCCAGATGTCCCCAGTTTTCCGTTCGCCGCATCCCTCGAGAAACAGGTGATGCCATCTGTCGAAGGCATTGTCGAGCACGCCGAAGAGCTGCACCGCTTCTAGGAGACTGCTGAATAACACATGTTGGCCATCTCGACGACCATGCATCACCACTCGCTGTGGTCTCGGCTCCGCGATTCCGCCACAAGGAGTAGCGAAACCTCTACCTGTGCGAGTGGCGCGCCTGATCGCCGATCTCACCAACGGCATTAATCAGCAGCCTCCTCGTGCCGTGCATCGGTTGTCGGGTTGGACTCGATCTCGGAACTCTGATCGTGTTCAGCTCAGAACCGGAGACCGCTTCTTCTCGATCGCAGTGAACAGGTCCTCAGGTTGAACCGGTTTTGCCAGGAATCCATCCATTCCGGCGTCCTGCGCACGCTCGATGTTCACCTGGTCGGCGAAGGCGGAGACCCCGACGATCAACGGCTGAGCCGAGCTTTCTGCGTGCATCTCTCGGATCAATCGTGTTGCCTCGAAGCCACCCATGACGGGCATCATCACATCCATCAGGACAGCGTCGAACGACTCGATGCCGCTCGCTTTGACTGCCTCACGTCCATCGCTCGCGGTCACCGTGGAATGACCGCGCTGCTCCAACATACGGGTCAAGAGGAAGAGATTCGTTGAACTGTCGTCGACGACGAGCACATGCAGGCTTTGCCTTCCTTCGCGGAGCCAGTGCCTCGTGACCAGCGTCGTCGAGTCACCCGATGACGTGAGGGCCATCGATGAGCGGACCACGTCGATGAGGTCACCCGAATCCAGTGGTCTTGGCAGGTAGCCCCTGATGCCTCGTTCACGACAACGGGCAGCATCGCCACGGCTTCCAAATCCAACCACAACGACAACCGGGACCTCGCCCAGGACGATCTCGTTGAATCTGTCGCAGATCAAGAAACTGTCGTCACTTGACTCGATGACTGCCAACGCAGGCATTTCGATTTCTCCTCCGCCCGCTGCCTGGCCTGAATTCCATGCCTCGACGCTCGGAGCTGCCAGGTAAGAAAGGTCGGCGCCACCCAATGCACTCATCAGCGAACGTCGCGCATCGGCATCGTCAGCGATCACAAGGATCTGTCCACTCGTCAGACCGTGGTCCTCGAGATTCGGACGCCCCAGATGCTCTTCCTCACTGATCTGAAGACGAATCGTGAGCTGAACTGACGCAGAGGACTGCTGATCACCGACAACCGTCACGGATCCACCCATACGAGATACGATCTCCAACGCCGCGGGCATCCCCAGGGACTCGTTCTCCACCGAGGCTCCATTATTTCCATCGGCATCGATTTGACCAAGCTCCTGCACAGATGAGCCGTCGTATCTGTCGCCGCTGTCGACAGCTTCGATCTCAAAGCGCAGCGTGATAGCGCCCGGACTCCTGTGGGCAACGCGGATCCTCACAAGGATCTGATTGGCGTTGCTCCGTGCGACAACACTTTCGATGAACGTGATGACGGCGAGACGGAGACGACCGGGATCACCAACAACGGCGTCAGGCACGTCCGAGGCAATCTCCACGGAGATCTCTGGATCGTGATCCCGTGCTGCTGTACCGATCTTCTGGCTCATGTGGAAGACCAGACCGCGCAAGCTGAACATCTCCATGTTGAATCGGAGGTGTCCGGCCTCAAGCATGGCCAGGTCATTGAGGTCGTTGGCAAGAGTGAGCAGCGTGTTCGCCTTGTCCTCGATCAGACCGAACGATTCGTGCGCGGAGGCCGGAAGGGCTGCCTCAAGCGATCGACGCGTCACATCGAGGACCGAAGTGGAGGGCTCACGCAGCTTCTCAGCGATGCGAAACAGCATACGCGTTCTTGTCGAGGCATCAGCATCGATCTCTATTCCGGCGCTACTCAGCCGATCCAGAGCCTCCATCTGTTCGACAGCGTTTCTCAAGCAGTGTTCAAGGAGACCAGAGTTGATCGAATCGGAAACCAGGTAGCAGGAGGCGCCAGCACTCACAGCTGTCACGCCTGTTCCATGGTCATTCGATCCGGACACGAATACGATCGGGAGCCTCAACCCTCGCGTCTTGACCCAGGAGAGCAGATCGAAACCTGTTCGTGTACCGACCAGATGGTCCACGACATACACGTCGTGGTCGCCATCTTCCATTGCTTCACAGGCATCGCCTTGCGTGCTCACACGATCGACGACGTACCTACCTGCATCATCGGCACCGGTCAACCTTCGGAACGTCAGCGACTCGGCTGCACCATCGTCAATGAGTAGTACCCGCATGGGGTATGGACCATCAGTGTCAAGGTCATCCAGAGAGTTCGGAATCAGGCGACTGCTGGATCTCGGTCCAGATGCGCTGGAGTTCACGCATTCCTCCCTTTGTTGGTCACGTCACCTCGTTGCTGGCTGAATGGTTTATCGGTTGGTTCAGGAACCAGCTACAACGATTTCTGTATCTCCTGAAGGCAACGGTCGCCACTCCTGGTATTTTGGAGCGGCGACCGTTGCCTTCGCCGATCATCTAGCTGATCACGGGTTCCCAACGGGACTCGATCCGGTCGAACCTCCTGGCCTGATGGTTGCTGCGGACCCGTAGCAGGATGACGATGACCGCGATGACGATATTCAGCGCAAAGAGTGCAGCAACGACTGTCAGTAGACCGTTCACAAGCGCGAGGCATCGTCGGGTGGGGCGGGATGGAGAACCGCATTCAGATCCTCGGCCAGAGTTCATGGATCGAACGGTTTGACGAGCCAGCCAACGGCTCCGCCCGCGACGAGCTCTTGAAGCTCGATCTCATCCTTGATGCCGGTGAGGAACACCACAGGGACATTGCGAGTGGTGGGCGAAGATCGCAGGACTTCAAGCACCTCGTCGCCGTTCATCCCGGGCATCAAGTAATCCAATAGAATGACGTCGGGCGCGGCGCGGTCCACGACGGCAAGTGCCTCTGGCCCATCCGCCGCCGTCACAACGACCATGCCGCCAAGTTCGCTGAGTGCGTAGTCACCCAACCGTCGCAGCACCGGGTCATCATCAACGAACAGGACCCTCATGAGTCATCCACCAGCCGCCTAACCCTTGCGGCAAGCTCAGTTGGCGAGAATGGCTTGGGCACATAGTCATCCGCTCCAAGGTCGAAGCCGCGCACCACGTCGCGCTCACTACCCAAGGCAGTGAGCACGATCACCGGAGTATCGGCAAGCGCGGGGATCTCCCGGAAACGGCTCAATAGCTCGAAGCCGTCCATCTTCGGCATCTTCACATCGAGAATGGCCACGGCGGGGGGATTCAGTCTGGCTTCGGCGAGCGCCGACGCACCATCAGTGCAATGGACCAGCTCGAACCCATCCCTGCTCAGGCGATCGATGATGAGGGTGGCTACGAGGTCATCGTCCTCGGCGAGCAGCACAGACCTTCCTCCCGTTGGTTCCGTTGCCTCAATTCGTGCCGGCACTGCCGGTATCACGCTGTGCCTGTCCGCGATCGCATCGGCCTCAAGCAGTGACTCAACCAGTGGACCGAGGGAGATCGGATCGAATGGCTTCGTCAAGAAGGCGTCGGCGCCAAGGGCAAGACATTCGGCTCTCGCAACGCCGCTGTCTGCCCCGGACAGCACGATCACCATGATGCCCGCGGATCCGGGATCTCGTCGGATATCTGTGAGAAGTTGTCGACCGTCACCGTCCGGGAGGAAGAGATCCAGAACGAGCAGGTCTGGCTCGCTGCGGAGTATCTCGCGACCCTCGGCCATCGTCGAGGCGAGGAGTATCTCGCGCCCCGGCGATTCGAGTGCCTTCTCCAGCAGAAGCCGGATTACGCGGTCATCTTCAACAACGAGGATGGTTTGCACACCGCCTCCAGCGTCGGCAATAAGCCCCATCAATAGGTCGATGAGGGAACGTGTCGCATCGCTGACGTCTCTGTCCGATGCGCTGAGCACGTCCTGTGCGCGGGTGGTGATCTCTGGGAAACCGTAGCTCGCACCGGATCCCTTGAGCTGGTGCGCGATCCGGCAGATCGAGTCGCTCGATTCCGGATCTCCTCGCTCAAGGGATGCAAGCGCAATTCCGAGCGCCTCCATCTGAGAGCCGAGACTCGTCAGGTAGAACTCACGGAGTTCGGTCACGGTTCGCCCATTGAGTACACAAGAACCTCCCGTGTGTTTGTCCGTGCGACTGGGTATCGACGTAAGCCTAATTACCGCATCCGAAAGACAGTGGCCCTTTCGGGCTGAAACGGCATGCCGTGGAACCAGACATATTCCTCAGGGCATTGCCCGGAACGATCCGATCATGAATGTATGCGCGGTTCATGAGCAGTTGGGAGCATCGGCCAATCTGCGTTCCGCCGTCGCACAAGCGTACGAGAAGCACTGCTGGAGTCGACGGCAGCTGGCCTGCGGTTTATCCGTATATCTCGTCGATTACTCCCGCATACTTCGAGGCGACCACAGACCGTTTGACCTTGAGTGTCGGCGTGAGCTCGCCTCCCTCTATCGAGAGGTCTTGAGGTAGCACACGGAAGGTCTTGATCGCTTCTGCCTTTGACACGGCCTTGTTTGCGTAGTCGACGGCTTTCTGAACCTCGGCGATCACCTCATCGTTGGTCGCAAGTTCCGACAGTGGAGCGTCGTCGAGTCCGCGCGCACTGGCCCACGGTGCAAGGGCATCAGCATCGAGTGTGACGAGGGCCGCGATGAACGGTTTTGCATCCCCGACGACCATCACCTGGCTGACGAGCGGATTCGACCGCGTCCTGTCCTCGAGAATCGCCGGTGCGACATTCTTCCCGGCGGCAGTCACGATGATCTCCTTCTTCCGGCCCGTGATCGAGAGGAAGCCCTCATCGTCCAGCACACCGATATCCCCGGAGTGAAACCACCCATCATCGGTGAGCGCATCGTGCGTTGCGGCCTCGTTGTCCCAATACCC
>QMQC01000067.1 GCA_003648875.1 Actinomycetota bacterium | reverse complement strand
GGCTTTGGCCCCGGTGCAAGACGAATGCAAGAGGTGTACGACGTGCCGCTGCGCGTCGTCGTTGGCGGTTTGCGACCCGGACCCGAAGCTCAGGAGCTCGACGATCGCTTCGCTGGGGTCTTGGAGCATCACTGGGAGCAGGTCGAGGCCGCCTCCGGCCAACCGTTCGACAGGTCCTTTCTGGAGCGCCGCGACGGCTGGCGCTACGACACCGAGATCCCTGCCATCGCTGTCGTCACGATGCGTAAACTCCACGAGCCACAAACACTGCAGTTCCATTCCCGCCTGCAGCAAGCCTTCTACGCCGAGGGCATCGACATCACCGACCCCGCCGCCTACCCCGAACTCACAACTGGGTTCGATGTCGATGCCGACAGATTCACCGAGCTCTTCACCTCGGACGAGATGAAGACTCGAGCTTGGTCCGATTTCGCCGAATCCCGCTCGCTCGGTGTCACTGGCTTCCCGACGCTCCTGGCACGTGACGGCGAAGAGTGGGCCGTACTCACCCGGGGCTTCGCTCCCGCCGACAAGCTACTGCCTGCGCTGTCCGACTACCTGCTCAACCGCTACGCCGATGCCGGCGAAGCTCTGTTCTGCGAACCCGGCACCACCTGCTGAGCTGCAGTTTCAAGGGATCAACTTCGGACATTGGCTACTCCGTACAGCGGAGAAAGGAGATCGAGAACCTCGGCAAGGTCCTCAGGACCGAGGACCGGGAATGCTCCATCCCTAATCAGCAAATTCGTCCCAACAGAGGTTGATCGATCAACATCTCCCGGAACCGCATACACGGGTACGCCGTATTCGAGCGCAATGCGTGCCGTTATCAGTGCGCCTCCCTTCATCCCTGCCTCAACCACAAGGAGAACATCTGAACATCCCGCAATGATCCTGTTGCGCGTCGGGAACCTCCAGCAGCAGACCCCTGAATGATCGGCACCGTCAGACAGACTCGCCGAGGTGTTGCAACGGCCCCTTGAATCCGCACGATGCGCAGGCGTGATCTGTTCACGACCCAGGCACGGATGATCTGCTCGTTCGTCCTCAACAAGTCAGCGGGTTGGTGGATGTTCATCACTGGCGGCGCCGGGGTACCAGCGGTCATAGTCGATCTCGCCGGGCTGCTCTTCGTCGTCTGCTGTGGACTCCTCCGGATCCGCCGGGATCACGGTCGCACACCGTCAGCCCGTTTCGGCACCAATGTGTACGAGGGCAGGGCCGCGGATCACACCCACCACGAGGAAGACCGGAACCGGGCTGACTCCACGACCTTAGTCGCCGATACGGAAGTTCATCTCGATGGTCTGGGCTCCGAGAGAGGTGCCCGCACTGTAGACCTCAACTTCTGTGGGAATCCCGAGATCGGTGCCGTCGAATAGCATGCCGTATCCTCGAAAACCGAACTCGACGATATCGCCCGGTACAATGTCGCGTTCGGCACCGCTCGAGAAGCGAACCGTGACGAGGTCTGCCTGTTCTGCGACGAGTCCCATCACGTAGCCCTCGGTTGGGAGGGTGTCTTCGTAACCGACGCCGATATCAATTTTGAGAATGTAGGGGATTCGCATCTGGGATCGTATGAAACAGTCTTCGCCGTAGCTGCCGCCTGCACTGGTGCGCGTGCAGTATCCCGGGCCGCGCTCACTGATCGAGAGAGCCCAGCCGTCACCGCTGGCGAGTGCACGTTCAGGGCCTTCCTCAGCCTGATACATCGCAACGGCATCGCGGTTGCCCTCGATGAGGTAGTAGATCTGTAGGAACTCGGTTCCCTCCGACCATTGGCTTGCGAGGTTCCACACTGCAGCGATGTCGTCGAGGTGCGTTGCTGCACAATCGGATTGGGTATCGTCAAGGGCTGTAAGCAGCCCGGTCGCATCGTCAAACACAGCCTCAGCTCCGGCGCATTCAGCCGCTGTTACAGCTGCAGCCCGATACTCGGCGTACGTCACGAGACCGTCTTTGAGGACGGGACGCTGCTCGCTGGTCGTCGTTGCCGAAAGGAAGACCGCGTAGTTGAACGGCAGATCGGTGTTGTTACCGACCTCCCCGGCACGGATTGTCCTGCGATCGAGACTGACAGCCTCGAATCGGGCGTGACCCGGCCGTTCCACAACGACTGGGATCCCGTCAATTGTGACCTCGAGCCTGAATCCGTCAACCATCCAGGCACGCCCAGCGTCCGGGTGGGTCGGATCCACTGTGACCGCTTCAACCTGACCGTCAGTCATCTGAGCCCACATTTCAACATCGGTGTACCGGTTGATCAAGAGATCCCACAGAATGTCTGGGTCGTTGGGCAGATTGCTTGGAGCCTCCTCTCCAAACGGCAGGGGCCACTCGAACGCCGAGCTGTCCGGATCAGACGTTCCCTGATTCGTCCCGGCCCGAAACATTCCATAGCCGTATTCCGGTGACCCGCCGGTGAGGTTGACCCGAACCGCCTCATAGAACGTCGGGCTTCCCCAGATTAGCGACCCGACCGCTTCGCCGCCAACCATGAACAACATCTCGAACGACGCGACCTCAGATGGGACAGGGGGAACAGGTGCGGCACCATCGTTCGGTCCCGGCTCACCCTGGCGTTCAGGCAGCACCACCACGGGACTCGTGTCTGTCGTAGCGGACGGAGCCGATGTGACCGGTGACTCGGAAGACCGCAATCCGAACCATGCCAACGGGACGAACAGCACGGTCACCGCTGCAGCGGCGACCAACGCAACTGCTAGTGGGCGATCCCGCCATCGAACCGCCGCCGTTTCGGGCCCATTGATCAGCCTTGACACTCCGGCGATCTCATCAAGAATCCTGACGCGCACGGCCGCCACATCAACATCTGTGGTCACACGGGACCTGCAACGAGCACAGTTCTCAAGGTGGGTCATGACATCGTCGGTGGGGTGGTCCATGGCTGACCTCGTGATGTGTGTCATCCCAGCGCCTCCTCTATGGCATGTCGCGCACGGTGCACGCGGCTCTTCACAGTTCCTTCTGGTATCCCCAGGCGCTCGGACGCCTGTGCAACAGACAGGCCGTCAACCACGACTGCTTCGAACGTCGGGCGAAGTACAGGATTCAGATGCTCGATGGCCTCACCAAGATCGATAGCTGTCACCCAAGCATCTTCGTCCGACGCCAGAGGCTCATCCTCGGTGTGGGCTGCCAGGTCACGCGTTCGACCACGCACCTCACCACGGACCATCATCGCGAACTTGCGTCGCGAGATGCCCCAGAGCCACGCCGCAACTGCCCCATCACCTCGGAACGACTCAGCAAACCGCCAAACATCCAAGAAGGTCTCTTGAAGCACATCCTCAGCTTCGACGGTCGAGGCGCCGCTCCTCCGCAACCGCATCGCCAGCAACCCGGCGTGACGGTCATAGAGCGCACCGAGAGCGTCGGCATCCCCGGCAGCGATCCGCCCCAGATCCTGTTGATCAGAATGGTCTCTCATCACACCCCTGTTGCCGCCGCACCCCAATCGGTTCCCCACAATCTAGAGGGGACAAGGAATGAGCCGCCGCGCCGCGCGCAAAGCCCCGAGGCGATGCCCGCCCACATCGGTGCATGCATGGTCTAACCGGCCCCGAGGCACCGCGTGTCGGCAAGTATGCGTGGGATGCGAGCAGCTCTTCTGCTGCGAATACGCGTGATCGTTGCATCACTTTCGACCAGAGTTGTTGTTGTCTCGTCGGCGAGGCGAGCTTGCAATAGGTTTCGACTATTTCGTGTCGGGATCCTCCAGCAGCAGACCCCTGAATGATCGGTACCGTCAGACAGTCTCATTCAAGGTGTTGTAACGATCACCTGAATTCGCAGCCGTTATGTGCGCTCCTACATGTTCAGGCTTTGCGCCGATGCGTGACCTCAGCCTGATGGAACCGACCATGGAATGGCGGTTTCGTCACCGCCGGGAACAATGACTTGGTAGACACGCCACCTACCGCTAGGTGACTCCACTAGGCTGAACCGTACTTCTCCATCGATTCCTTCAACGGCACTGGAAACCTCGACATCGTCGCCCACTTGTGACTCTTCACCTAGGGTGACATCGCCGCTCAGATCGATGAGATACGCATCATTGCGATCGGCAATCATCATGATCTCGTCAAAGAGGTACCACCGGTCTGTGGTCTCAAGGTTGTCGAGCGACAAGATTGAAGCCATCTCGGACCCCATGTTTGGTACAGCATCTGTGTCAATCAGGATGGGCCACTGCAACAGGTCGAATGAATCCCCAATCCTCTCTTGGGTTGTCACGTCGAACGTGAGCCATACCGTCATGAAATCATTCCGTGCAAAGGCATCCGAGAACGTCTCGACCGCAGCAGACGGAGATGCCAAGTCAAGCGATTCATAGAAGTTCCTAGCACCGTCAGAATCAGACGACACCGCAGTACATCCAGCCCCAATGAGACCGAACACGAGTACTAGTGCTATCACTCCGACATTGGAACGAGAACGCAATTTGGTCATCTGGTCATCCCCTACGCCAAACACCTACAGTCCACCCTTCCAATTCTGGCACTCGGCCATTATGTCCGGCATTGCTTGTGGTCTACAGGGGGCGCAAGGTGCAGACATGGCTTGGAGGTTCTGCCACTCAATCATCGGAGACGCCTTTCGAGAGGCTGTCGTCATAGAAGCCGTCTCTGGCGAGTACATCACCGTTTTCGTCGAGTGCTTCGATAGAGATTGGCAGAGATGCATCACTCGCTACGAACTCGATGGCTGCAACACCACCGATGGGGCGCTGAACGAATGCTCGACCATCGGCACTGGTAACGACGACAACAGCGGTCTGCCTCGGAAGCATTTCCATGATGACTCGGATGATCGACCCGGACGTTGGATCAACATCGTGTTCCACTCCCCACGAGAAGCCGTCGTTGATGAGGTCCATGTGTCCAAAGCACGAGATACCTCCACTGTCGGTGTTCTGCTCATCAAGACAGAGAGACAAGTCACCGGTCGGCGGGTGTACGGCCCGATAGAGCACCAACTGCCTCGAAGTGCCTTCGAGCGTACCTATGAAGGCGACCGGAGGAACGAACTCCGACTCGACTAGCGGGAAA
Source organism: Actinomycetota bacterium (assembly GCA_003648875.1). Taxonomy (GTDB): domain Bacteria; phylum Actinomycetota; class Acidimicrobiia; order Spongiisociales; family UBA5794; genus B3-G11. The sequence continues at coordinate 2,957 of QMQC01000067.1, read as the reverse complement.
TCGTCCTCGAAGTTGATTTCACCGACATATGGGGATTCCGTATGGCTCAGAATCCGCTGCACTTCGCCAAGTTCTGAAGGATCGAACTTGGGTTCCGGACCCGACTGGGTCACTCCAACGAGACCCTCTTCGAGTGGCACAGCATCGGTGGTCAACCACTCCCAATATGCCCCGATACCACCGTTTATGCCATAGGTGCTTGCCGCGGAATCCTGGGTGCTGTCCGACGACCGTATCCACGAAATCGCAAACGCACCGATCCCCACCGTAATCATCACAACAACGAAGGCTGAGGCGAAGGCCAAGACTGGTTTCTTGGAACGCTGTCTGCCCGAAGCCCCATATAGCGGGAGCGGGTCAGAACTGGCGTGTGCCACAGCGGCTGAGAACCGCTTCAACTGCTCATCAATCTTGCTGTCAATCATTCGAGAACCCTCCTCAACTTGTCCCGCCCAACAGCGAGATGGTGCTTCACGGTTCCCTCAGCAATACCGAGTAACTCACCGATTGCTGCTGGAGTCATGTCTTCCCAATACGTCAGAAAAATGCAAGCCCTTTGCTGTTGAGATAACCCCACCACCGCTGCAACCACCTCGGGCAGCACCTCGGGATCGTTGTAGACAACAGACTCTGCGAATAGGCGCTCCCGATTCCGGCGCCTGATTATCGATCGCTGCATGGACTTGGCTTTTGCAAGCACGGCCCGGTACATCAGCGCCCTCGGATTCACGGCCTCGGCAAGAGTGCCTGACTCGAACAGTGCCATGGCTGCGTCATGGACTACATCAGGGGCATCCGACGGACCTACAAGAGACGCTGCAAAGGCAACCAGCGCCCTTCCATGCAGTTCGTACAATTCTCCGTCGTTCACAGGACTCATTCTGTCACTAACAGTCATCATCCCTTCCAGTCTTCACCCCTAAGTCGCTGCCGACACGCTGTTTGGGTTAGATGAATCTGTCGAAAATGCACAGTCGTCTTGCGAGGTCGAGCCACTGCACCACAACGGATATCCGGTGCGCCTTCAAGGGGTCGTTGGATCACTCTCGACGAGAGTTGTTGCTGTCTCGTTGGCGAGGTGAGCCTGCAATAGGTTTCTACTATTTCGCGTCGGGAACCTCCAGCAGCAGATTCCTGAACGATCGGCACCGTCAGACAGACTCGCCGAGGTGTTGCAATGGCCCCTTGAATCCGCGGCCGATGTGTGTGGGCTAGTAATGCGCCTCTGGGACCTCAACGTCCCTGTCGGCCAGAACACCCTTAATGACTCCGATGCGGGCTTGGATTCGGTTAGCTCCCGAAGCTTCTGCCATTTGTGCATTCAGCGATACGCCTCCAAGGTTCCCCATATTGGATGCGCCGGTCGCTCCGCCGCCTGCCTGCGTGACGAGGTCGATTCTCTGACGTTCCAATTGGGTCAACTGAGATCGAAGCCCGGACAACTCAGACAGGAGCACTTCCGTGGAACGTTCCTTGTCGGCATCGACGGCGAACTGCGCCGCACGCTCACGAAGTACGTCCTGCTTCTTCAGCAGTTCGAACTTGTCTGCAAACGCATCGTCGGGCAAAACTCGGAGCTGTTCGTCAACGTCGGCAAGTTCCTTGGTCACACTTGATATATCGCTCATTCGGACAACATATCACGGAAGCCCGTAGCCAATAGCCGGCAAAACGTTCGGCGCGTAGGCGGTGCATAGGCGCTGCAGCTTCAAGGGGTCGTTGCATCACTCTCGACCAGAGTTGTTGCTGTCTCGTTGGAGACGTGAGCCTGCAATAGGTTTCGACTATTTCGTTGTCGGGAACTTCCAACGGCAGACTCCTGCATGATCGGCACCGTTAGACAGACTCGCCGAGGTGCTGCAATGGCCCCTTGAATCCGCAATACCCAAACGGGTGACACGGAACCGGAACTTCTTGTCTGTGGTTCGTCATCACGAATTCGCTGCCGTGTCTGTTCTTGTTACATTCTGATGGTTTCGGGCGTCTTTACATGTGTGGATGCGATAGGGGTGACGGTGTCAGGTTCTGACGAGGATGCGTCGATCCACGGTTTCGATCGTGTGCTTGTGGCGGGTTTGTATCAGCCGTTGCGCCGTTTTGCTGGGGTGGTTGGTAGGCCCGATATCGATCCTGATGATCTTGTGCAGGAGGCGTTTGTTCGAACACTGCAGACACGCCGTCTCGACGAGTTGGATGACCCTGGCGCATATCTGCGTCGTGTGATCCTGAATGTGGCTCGGTCACAGCGCCGACGCTTTGGGCGGGCGCGCCGCGTGATGGACGTATTGGAGGCTTCGACGCCTGTTGTGACCGACCCGACGTACCCGTCAGATGTGGCTGAGCTGTACCGGTTGGGTCCGAAACAGCGTGGGGTGTTGTTTCTCCACGATGTGGAGGGATTCTCGTTCGGGGAGGTCTCTGTGATGCTTGGGATGACTTCGAGTGCTGCGCGGATGACTGCTTCTCGTGGTCGACGTCGACTTCGTAGTTTGCTGGAAGAGGAGGCTGATCGATGAGCCGCTACGTCGACACGTTTGAAGCGCTTGTCCAACGCGGTACACCTGTTGGTGAGCATGAACTCTTCAATAGCATCCAAGCCGAGTTGGCTGGCTCGCCAACGGTGCGTGCGACCAGCCAGAGACCCCGCCGCGTGACAAGCGGACCGATGGTTGCCCTGGCGGCCTTTGTAGTCGTGCTCTTGGCGGGTGCTGTGTTCGTGGCTCTCGGGTTCGGTGGCGGAGACGACACTGTGGCGTCCCAAAGCGAGTTTCGGTTTGTAGAGTTGGATCAGGACCTCGCCCGGGTTCAGGGCGCTCGAGGTGGCTTTGTCGCCTTCGACTTCTCAGACGGACAAGTCGTTTTCTCCGCCGATGGGGAGAATTGGGAGCCCACCGACATTCCTGACTTCATGGGCTTCTTTCGTGATGTGGTTGCAACCGCGGAACGGTGGTTTCTGG
>QMQC01000066.1 GCA_003648875.1 Actinomycetota bacterium | reverse complement strand
TTTGGCGAGTTCGTTCCTCTGAGGGGGCTGTTCGGATTCGTTCCCCAACTCGACCAGGTACCTCGGGACATGATCTCGGGCACCCAGTCGATCGTGTTCCCGACGGAGCAGGGCATTGTTGGGTCCGTGATCTCATTCGAGGGAGCTTTCGCCCGCTCGATGCGATCGATCGCAAAGGCAGGAGCTCAGACAATGGTCGTGGCGACGAACGAGAGCAGCTTCGGAATCTCGGCTGCCTCGGCTCAGCTGATCGGTCTTGTGCGGGTCAACGCTGCAGGTGCGGGACTGGACACAGCCCTTGCCGCGATCACAGGAAAGTCAACCTTCATAACCGGCGCAGGCCGGATCGGTGCAGAAACTGGACAACTTGAAGAAACGGTCCTGTATGGTTCCCTCCAGTTCAACGTTGACACTCCGACCTTGTGGGTTCGATTCGGCGAATGGTTCGCTGCTCTGGCCGTTGTGGTAGCGGTTGCCGCGCTCGCTGTGCCGGGCATCCGAAGCAGCAATTCGGAAGAGGCTGTTCGTCGCGAGAAACGTTCTGGTTTTGCACCTTCGGGGTAGTGGTAATTAGACTGCATGCTCCGAGATCTCTCGTGCAAGCGTCGCGTGCGAATCGCACACGTCTGCACCACAGCAACGGACCGAAGAAAGGCACACAACACCATGTCTGACATCCTCAAGGCATCTCGTCCGAAGGGCCGGTCACGCCGCCCAAAGACGTATGACGAAGAACGCACTTGCTCCGTAAGTGACTGCGCCACTCAGCTTTCGAAGTACAACCGTGCGGAATTCTGCCACAACCATCGCCCGGTGCGGTACCCGAGGCTTCGCGGAGTTCTCACGACCGAGGAGTAGCGCAACCCCACGGTTCACGGTGAGGGCCATTCGGCCTGTGTCCTGTGCCCTACCCCTCATACGCCTTGATCGCGTCCGAGAGGATGTCAATTCCCCTGTCCAGATCGTCCCGGGAAACGTTCAAGGGCGGGATGAACCGGATCACGTTGCCTGCGGGACCGCAGTTGAGGATGAACATGCCAGCTTGATGAGCGTGCTTTCCGATTGAGGCAAAGGCTTCAGTGTCCGGCTCGTTTCCTTCCGTGACAAGCTCGATGCCGATCATGAGCCCAAGCCCGCGGACATCCCCAATGGTGCGGTGCCTCTCCTTCAGCTCATTCCAGCGTGAGAAGGCATACTCAGAAACACGATCTACGGTCGGAACGACGTCACGAAGCGCGTCGACATTGGCAGCGGACGCTGCGCAAGACACAGGGTTTCCACCGAACGTCGTTCCGTGGGATCCCGAGGGCCAGGCATCGAACACCGCAGCTGAAGCTCCGACCGCCGACAGAGGTAGACCGTTTGCGATCGCTTTGCCCATGACGAGGATGTCGGGACGTACGTCGTACACCTGACTCGTGAACCAATCTCCCGTTCTGCCGAAGCCGGTCTGCACTTCGTCGGCGATGAGCAGAATGCCGTGTTCATCTGCGATTGCTCTGAGGGCATGGATGAATTGGTGGCTGGCCGGGTAGTAGCCACCCTCACCCTGCATCGGCTCGACGAGGAATGCTGCGATTTCTCCGGGTGTGACCTCGTACCTGAATTTGAACTCGAGTTCACGCAGAGCGTACGCGTTCGCATCTTCCTGAGTCATTCCCCATCCGAATGGGTGCGGGAACGGTGTCACGAACGTCGAAGGCAGGAGCGGGTGGTAGCCCTGTCGATACTTCGCCTTTGATGTCGTGTATGTGACTGAGCCCATGGTGCGTCCGTGAAATCCGGCCCGAAAAGTGATGATGCCCTGTCTACCTGACACTTTTCGAGCGAGCTTCACGGATGCCTCGACGGCTTCGGCACCTGAGTTCATGAACAGGATCTTGTCGATGCCATCCGGTGTGATGTCGACGATCTTCTCTGCTGCCTCTACGATCGGTTCGTACAGATACGCTCCGCCCGCATGCCAGAGCCTGTTGAGCTGCGCCTGCGCGGCGGCGACCACCGCATCGGGTCGGTGGCCCATGTTCGTTACCGCAATGCCGCAGGCAAAGTCGAGGTACTGCCTTCCGTCTGCAGCCGTTACCCAACTGCCCTTGCCGTCGATGATCTCAGTCTCGTAATCGAACTCGATCACAGGGGCGATGATGTCGTGGAATCTCTTCTGGAGGTCGGTCATTCGATGCTCCCGTCGGTGTTGAGGATGTTCTGCTGCGCGCGGAAGCGAATTCGCTATGGGGAAGCGAAAAGATGGCGACGCGCACGCAGTGGACTCCTCAGCATGTCCCCAATAATAGCTTGTGACGGGTGGCCGACCGCTACTCGCCCCTGAAGTCAGGCGATCGTTTCTGAAGGAATGCCATCATCGCCTCCACGAAGTCGTTGGACTGGATGAATGCCGCATTCCATAGAGCGATGTAGTCGAGGTTCTCTTCGACACTCCGGCCTTCCCCTGCCGAGAGCACGGCCTTCGCTCCTTGGACGGCGAGGGGGGAGTTCGCTGCGATTTCGCAAGCAAGTTTGTTGGCGGCTCGCCGGGTTGCCGTGCCATCTGGGAAGACGCGAGAGACAAGTCCCATCTCATGCGCCTCGTTCGCACCGAAGTCCTTGCCGGTGTAGATGATCTCTGCAACTCTGCCTGGATCGACGATCCTTGGTAGGCGCTGAAGGGTGCCAACGTCGGCGACCATTGCGATCTTCGTTTCCCGAACCGAGAATGTCGAGTCCTCAGATGCATACCGGATATCGCAAGCTGTGATGAGGTCGACTCCCGCGCCGATGCAGTGGCCGTGAATGGCGGCAATGACAGGCTTTGAGCACCGAGCAATCGAGCTGAACGTCCGTTGCATGTCCTTGATGCTCTGATAGAGCGCTTGTCGCTTCCCAACCTCTGAAGCCGGCTGCGGATCCTTCTGCGGATCGACTCCTCCGTTCATGAGCGCCGGTCCGAAGGCTTTGAGGTCGATTCCGACCGTGAACGACTCGCCCTTGGCTGCAATGACAACGACCCGTGTCTCGTTGTCCTTGTCGAGCGCCTCCATGATGTTCGGAAGATCAGCCCAGAAGTTCTGTGCAAACGCATTTCGTTTGTCCGGTCTGTCGAGCCAGACGGTCGCAACATGTCCGTCGAAGTCAACGGAGAGAACATCGGACGTGGGGACTTCAGCGCGTGTCATGTGATCTCCGTGGACGGTGGAAGCTGGACGGTAGACGCAAGTCCTGCTCGATGGCTATTCGCGCGCCATCTGCCGCAAGTCACGCGGCAGGGAACCCTGCAGGCATCTCCCTCCGTCCTAGCGACAGCCGGTGTGGGAACCGACCCGACTGAATGGAGAGAGAAATGGCACTACTGCATACTTTTCGAAGTCGCATGATCGTTGCTGTGATGGCAATATCGGTCGTCATGGCTGCGTGCGACAGCGCGAGCGACAGCTTTGATCTCGTCAGCGCGGACCTCGACGGAGGCGACGAGTTCTCGTCTGTCACTGTGGCCGCAGCGGGTGGCGAAGAGGAAGCTGAAGGCGCCAGAGGCGTTTCGGCCATGAGGCCGGTCGCCGAGGGCGGAGTTGTCGTGGTCGAGGCAGCGTCGTCCCTGTCAATCGACGCAAAGATCATCAGGGACGGGCGCCTCGACCTGCGTATCGAAGTCGGCTCCTTCGGAGCGAGTGCTGAGGAGATCCGCACGATCGCGGCAGATCTCGGTGGATACGTAGCTTCGGGAGAGACCTACATCGAGGAGCACGAGGATGACCGGTACGCCGTCGGCTGGTACACGATGCGTATCCCGTCAGACCGCTTCGACGACGCGGTCGCCCGCGTCGAACGCCTCGGCGAGCCCGTCTCTGCTTCGCTTTCGACCCAGGACGTGACCGAGGAGTACGTCGATCTCGAGGGTCGGCTCGACTACTGGCGTACCCAGGAGCAGTTCTACATCAGGTTGCTGGATGAGGCGACTTCAATCGACGATCTCATCGCCGTCCAGACCCGCATGCAGGAAGTGCTGCTGACGATCGAGCAGATCGAGGGTCGCATGCGGTACCTCGACAGTCGCACTGACTTCGCAACGCTCACAGTGGGTCTCACCGAGGTTCCTGACGGACCGCTTGCGCCGTACGACCCTGAGTCGACCGATCCCGGGCCGATTGCGGAGGCGTTTGACCAGGCAGGCGAGGTTCTGCTTGCAACGGTTGCCTTCATCATCGTGTCAGCAGCTGTGGCGATCCCGCTCGGCGTTCTCGTACTGATGGTGTACGGCGCATTGCGCGTCATCCTGAGTGTCATCCACCGCAAGGAGACTCCAGCCGAATCCTGATCAGCGGCCTCCTAGGAGTTGAGAGTGAAGGGGGGGTACTCGTCGGTCAGGCCAGCGATCCATGCCCACGTGCGGGCCCACCAGCGGTGGACTCCGACGAAGTAGTAGTGGAGACCGAGTGGCAGTGTCCCGTTGATGAGGATCATCAGATAGCCGAACCACGCTGCAACCAACGTGCCGACCGTGAGCCACAGCAGGACGAACAGGTGTGGAGACGCAAGCAACACGCGAACGAGGATGATCCCCAGGAAGGCGAGAAATCGGCTCTGGGGCTCGGGAGCTTCCACGACGGTCACCTGTGCGGGGTGGCTCTCATCCGTTCCGAACGTCGGGTACACGTCGGTTGTGCTGGTGAACCATGCGAACACACGAGATGACCATTCGAGGAAGATGATCTCGTAGTCCTCGACCCAGAATGGCTTCCCACCCTGGATGAGGATGTACCAGTAGCCGATCCAAGCGATGAAATGTACCGCGAAGAAATATGCGACGAGCAGGAAGATGTGGGGGATCAACAGGAGACCCTTTGCGAACAACACCAGTCCAAGGGTGGCCAGTCCGCGGCTCCGATACTCGTCATCGACGGGGACGGTGAAGTCAACGGGATATGCGGACTCTGCCATCTCCACCTTCATCGCTTGTACCGGAAGGATACCCGCCACCGGTATCGCTGCGTAACCCGGGTTCCTACCTCAACTCGACACCCCGGTCGCCTGCAACGATGTGGCCGATTGCGGATGCTTCGAGATCGGAGGTCTCAAAGGCCTTCAGTGTCGCGTCCGTATCTTCCTCTGCGACGACGCAGGTGAATCCGATGCCCATGTTGAATGTTCGAAACATATCTCCGAGGGGTATCTCGCCGAGTCGACCGATGACGTCAAAGACATGGGGCACCTCCCAGCGCGATCGCTCGATCACTGCTCGAGAGCCCTCGGGGAGAACCCTGATCACGTTGCCGGGAAGGCCACCACCCGTGATGTGCGCCAACCCATGCGGGCGCACGCGTGCCAACATGTTCATCACGGCAGGGGAGTAGATGATGCTCGGATCCAGAAGCACTTCGGCGGTCGGCCTATCGGTGTCGGGGAAGGTGCTGTCGAGAGGAAGGGATTTCGCAACGATGGCTCTGACAAGGCTGAACCCATTCGACCTTGGGTTGGGCGACTTCACACCGACGATCACATCGCCCGGTGAGACGAGCGTTGCATCGATCTCTTCGCCGAGTTCGACCACTCCCAGTGCGGTTGCAGCGATGTCGAACTGGTCTGGTGGCATCACACCGGGGTGCTCGGCCGTCTCACCGCCGAGAAGAGAGATGTCGGCTTCGTTGCATGCATCTGTGATCGACTCGACGATGACTTCGATTCGATCGACGTCGAGTCTTCCCATGGCTATGTAGTCGGTCATGGCGATCGGCTGCGCTCCCGCCGCGGCGAGATCATCAGCCACCATCGCGACAAGGTCGTAGCCGAGACCTTCGACCATGCCAGCCTGGCGGGCGAGTTCTGCCTTGGTGCCCACTCCATCGGTAGACATCATCAGCACAGGATGTTCGAACCCTGCCGGGATCTGGATGCCGGCAGCAAATCCTCCGAATCCACCGACGACGTCCTCCGTCCAGGTGGACGTCACCCTCCAACCGATTCTGTCGAGGAGTTCGTCTGCAGCGTTGAGGTTCACTCCTGCTGTCTCATAGCTGGTCATTTCGATCTTTCGAGTAGGAACTTTCCATCTGTTACCGGCACATCAGTCGGGTAGTTCCCAGAGAGGCATGCTGTACAGAAGGTATCGGCATCTCCGCCGGTTGCTTCAATGAGGTGGTCGAGGTCGAGATAGGCGAGCGAGTCTGCCTTGAGGTGCTCAGCGATCGCGTCAACCGATCTTCCTGCTGCCAGCAGCGTTGAACGATCGCCTGTGTCCATTCCATAGAAACAGGGCCACCGGTAGGGCGGTGACGAGATGCGGAGATGGACCTCTCGTGCACCAGCTTCTCGAACCATCGCAACAAGCTGTTTGGTGGTGGACCCACGGACGATCGAGTCATCTACGAGTACAACGCGTTTGCCCTCGATGACTCCCCGCATGGCGTTGAGCTTCATCCGTACACCGCGCTCGCGCATCGACTGGGCGGGCTGGATGAAGGTGCGTCCCACATACCGATTCTTCACGAGACCATCGACATAGGGGATTCCCGATGCCTCGGAGAACCCCTGCGCTGCAGGAATTCCCGACTCGGGTACCGGCACCGTGATGTCAGCCTCGATCGGTGCCTGGATGGCGAGTCTGCGACCCATCCGCTGCCGTGCCTTGTGGATCGTCTGACCGAGAAGCGTGGAGTCAGGCCTTGCGAAATACACGAACTCGAAGATGCACAGCCTTGACTCGGCGGGATCGAACGGGAAGCGGCTCGTGAGCACACCATCGTTGATGATGACCATCTCGCCCGGAGCGACCTGTCGTACGAATTCAGCTCCAAGAATGTCCAGTGCAGCGGTTTCGCTCGCGATCACCCAGCTGTCGTCCAACCGGCCAAGGCACAACGGGCGAAAGCCGTGTGGATCTCGAACACCGACGAGAGTTGTTGTGTCCATCACGGTCAGAGTGAATGCCCCTTCAAAGGATGGAAGCGTTCGACTCAGTGCGTCAGGGAGCGACATGCCTTCCTCGGTCATCTCCCTGGCGATCGCTTCGGCCATGAGTTCGGAGTCTGTCGTTGCGGCCAGTGGCCCCGTTGCTTGCGCAAGCTCGGCTGTGTTCGTCAGGTTGCCGTTGTGCGAAAGGGCGATCGCGTTCCAGCCGAAATGCCGAAACACAGGCTGGGAGTTCTCCCACGAGTTCGATCCGGTGGTCGAGTACCGGATGTGTCCGATCGCGAGGTTGCCGGGCAGGCCGGCGAGGACCGTCTCATCGAAAACCTGGGCAACGAGACCGAGATCCTTGTAGACCGTGATGTTCTCGCCGTCGCTCACCGAAATGCCAGCACTCTCCTGACCCCTGTGTTGGAGGGCGAACAGTCCGAAGTAGGTGAGGCGGGCGGCTTCGATGTCGTCGCCCGAGACGCCGAACACGCCGCAGGCCTCACCAGGGCGATCGAGAAAAGTTGGGTCTTCGAGTGCGTACTCGCTCACGGCGTGGAGTTTAACTGGAGAACAGCAAGGCGCATCAGATCATCATCGTGATCACCGCGGCTGCAACCGCGATCGCGGCTGCGATGATCGTGCGGATCGCCCTGGCATTCGGCCTGCCGACGGCGAGAATCGACCACAGCCATGCGATGAGGATACCGCCCGCAAGCCCACCCACGTGGGCGCGCCAGTCGATCCCTCCCACGAAGAGGGGCAGCGCAAGGTTGATAGCAAGCAGGATGCCGAGTTGATTGAACATCGCTCGACCACCTGGTGTGCTGCGCATCTTCCAGGCAACGAACATCCATGCCCCGAGGAGTCCAAAGATGGCACCGGACGCTCCGATCGACACCTGACCGAAATCCCCGAAGGCGTAGGAGACCATGCCTCCTGTTCCAGCAGTCGCGACGTAGATCGCGGCGAATGCCGGGCTGCCGACCTGTTGTTCGAGGCGGGGTCCGAACAGGTACAAGGCGTACATGTTGAAGAGGATGTGCATCATGCCCCCATGGAGGAGAGCGGCCGTGAAGATGCGCCACCACTCGCCAGCGGCAACAAGGAAGTTGGCCTGTGCAAAGGTTTGAAAGAGCCAGCGATCCGCCTCGGGAGAGAGGAG
>QMQC01000065.1 GCA_003648875.1 Actinomycetota bacterium | reverse complement strand
CCTGGTCGATCAGCACGGTCAGCGTGCGACCAACCATCTTGGCGTTCTTCGCCGTCGTGATGTCATCCTGGATGCGTTGGAGGTAACGCAGACGTTCCCCGATGAGTTCACCCGGTACCTGATCCGGCATCGCTGCTGCATCCGTTCCCTCTTCAGCTGAGTACGGAAAGAAGCCAGCCCAGTCGAGCTGCGCCGCGTTGAGGAACTCGCCAAGACCTTCAACATCGTCTTCCGTCTCACCGGGATATCCAACGATGAAGCTCGACCGCGTCGCGCCCTCAGGTGCTGCCCTGCGGATCTCATCGATCAAGGCGAGATGCTTGTCACCGCTCCCTGGTCTGCGCATCGACCGAAGAAGCGTAGGCGAGGAGTGCTGGAGGGACAGATCGAAGTAATCAGCGATCACTGGGTGACCGGCCATCACGTCGATGAGGCCTTGGCGAATCTCCCTCGGATACAAGTAGTAGAGGCGCAGACGCCCGAGTCCTTCAACCGAAGCGGCACGCTCGACGAGTTCCTCGATGGCGCCAGACTCGTTGTCCCTGCCGTAGGCAGCAAGGTCTTGGGCGACCAGGACGATCTCCTGCACACCGCTGCTCACGAGACCTTCGATCTCTGTGAGGATGCCGTCGCCGGCCCTCGAACGCTGCTTCCCACGGATGAGCGGGATCGCACAGAACGCACACGTCTTGTCGCAGCCCTCCGCAACCTTCACGTAGGCGAACGGAGTCTTCGGCGTAGGGCGCTTCACGACATCCAGGATGTCCATGTGGGACCGGCGAAAGCCCGTGAACTCAACTGGTTGCCACCCGGTCATCGTGTCGAGTTCATCAATGAGTTCGGGGTACCGGTCAAGACCGATCACCGCGTCAGCCTCAGGAAGCGCGTCGATCAGTTCCTGTTCGAAGCGCTGGGCCATGCACCCTATGACGACGAGCTTGGCATCGCCACGTTTGGCTTCTGCGAGACCGAGGATCGTGTCCACCGACTCCACTCGGGCGTCCTCGATGAATGCACAAGTGTTCACGAGGACGACATCCGCTGACCCGGGGTCCGTGGCGTTCCTATATCCGGAATCACCCAGCACGGCGATGATCTTGTCGGAATCGACCTGATTCTTGGAGCAACCGAGCGTTGTCAGCCAGACAGTGGGAGCGGACATGGTGGGAGTGTACGATGACCTCGAGTCTCACATCGAGAGGAATCATGAGGACGCGGATCAACGCTCTGTTGATCGGGGTCGATTGATTACCACGGCCTCTCCCGGTGGAAGCTCGAAGGAACCCGGGTCGTCAGTGGCATGGCGCACCATCAGTCGAGGGGCACCATTTCCCCAACGCGTTTACGGAACTGGATGCGCTCCGTGTAGCCCACCGACCGCGCGAGATCGACGGCCTTGTCCCTGTCGCGTGCCGTGTGCTCTGGCACATGGGCGTCGGAGGCCAGGGTGATCGGCACCCTGTGGTTGAAGAAGCGTTGCAGTAGAGGTTCGGCAGGGTACATCTCTCGTACTGGGTGATACAGTCCGGCAGTCGACACCTCGACCGCGGTGGCGCCCCTCCCTGCCGCGACCGCAAGCTCTTCATAGAGATCAGAAGGCTCGTGATCGAGCCTGAGTCCATGCTTCTTGATGACATCTACATGGGCAAGCACATCGAAAAGTCCGGATGCAGCGAGTTCGGTCTCGGTCCGGAAATAGTCCTCATACGAACGGACAGGACCCCGGCGATCGAATTCAAACATGTGATTCGATAGGTCGACACCCCATGCACCAAGCCAGTGTGTGGAGGCGACCAAGAAGTCGAAGGGATATGGATCGAGGAACTCGGCCACGGTCTCGACGGTCTCCGGGAAGAAGTCGACCTCAAGACCGAGCAACACCGGAAGACCCCGGTCCTTCGCATCGACGACCGCCTGGACGTAGCGATCGAGGGAGAGCACGCGCTCGGACCGCACATAGGCCTTCGCATAATCGCGCAGGTCCTTGCGAGGATCTGCCCTCCACCAGCTGCCAAGGATCGACTTGGATTCGACGCATCGATAGAAATGCTCCGTGAATCCGATCTCATCCACACCTTTGGCCATGGCCGTCTCGACGTATGCCTCGATGTGACCGATCGGGTACTGACCGGGCGGCGGGCCCACACCGTCATAGGGCCCATGTCTGTGTAGATGTACGTGGTAGTCGCCCATTGCCGGTTTCAGGTGTCAGAATTCAGATTGGTCGCGACAGTAGCCCCTCGTCGCACGACAGCGAACGATTGAGGTGCTCGCGGCCAAGAGCTCCTAATCCACTGGGGGGATCTCGACACCCCTGTCCATGAGGGTGCCCTTGATGACGCCGATCCGTGCCTTGATCCTGGGGAGTCCGTGTGCGTCATCGATTCCCTTGTTGATCTTGATACCGCCAAGGTTGCCCATCTCAGATGTCGAGGCGCCCCCACTGCCGGCCTGCTTCACGAGGTCGATGCGTTTGCCCTCGATCGACTTCATCTGATCGCGGAATGCGGCCAATTCCCTGAGCAGTTCGTCATCGGTGCGCTCAGAGTCGATCATCTCCGAAAAGGCCGCAGCTTCGTCTCGAAGCTTGTCCCTCTCCCTGAGCAGATCGTATCTGTCACCGAAGGCGTCATCGGGCAGGTCAAGCAACCGCCTCTGGACATCTGCGAGCTTCGCTGTGACATCTGATACGTCAGGCATGGCACGACGCTAGCACCGCATCGCATTTCGGGAAGCCCAAAGGGTCCGGCGGGTGTCGGAGGTCACGGCAAGGTTCGCAAGCAACCACCGGCATCCTCCAGCGGTCGACGGTAGGGTGTCTGCACCCAACCGAGGACCTCCAATGCATATGCAGGACGACTTTCCACTGCTTCTCAGCACGCTGTACGACAATGCTGTGTGGCAGTACCCCCAACAGGAAATCGTCTCTGTCGAGGCGGACCGATCGATCCACCGCACGACCTACGCTGAGACCGATGTCCGTGTCCGCAAGCTTGCCGCAGCCCTTGCCGAGAAACTTGGGACCGATGTTGGCGATGCGATAGGGACATTCGCGTGGAACAACCATCGTCATCATGAGCTGTACTGGGCAACCGCCAACACGGGACGTATCTGTCACACACTCAACATCAGGTTGTTTGCGGACCAACTCGAGTACATCATCAATCACGCAGAGGACAAGGTCATCTTCATCGACCCGGACCTCGCACCGTTGATCGCGCCAGTGATACCGAGGCTTGAGACCGTGGAACACATCGTCATCATGGGTCGTACCGCCGAAGGCTCCGAGATCGAGGGTGCGATCGCCTATGAAGACCTGATCGCCGGTGTCGAGCCGGTTTCGGAGTGGCCCCTTCTCGACGAGCGAAGCCCGATGATGTACTGCTACACGTCCGGTACCACGGGAAACCCCAAAGGTGTTGCATACACACAACGTTCAACGTATCTCCACACGCTGTCGAACCTGGCAGCCAACCCGATCGGCACCGAGGACAATGTGCTCTCTGTGGTACCCATGTTCCATGCTTCCGCCTGGGGATACCCGTTCATGGCCGTCACAGTTGGTGCGAAGCTGACATATCCGGGACCGGATCTGTCGGGGGAAGGTCTCGTGAACCTCTTCGTGAACGAGCACGTGACGTTCTCAGCCGGTGTGCCGACCGTGTTCTTCGGGATCCAACAGTATCTTGAAGCGAACCCGGACATTGACATCTCTCACATCGGGGCGCTGTTCTGCGGAGGATCAGCGGTGCCACGATCGATGATCGACTGGTTCGAGAAGAACGCGGCAGTTCGTGTCATCCAGGGATGGGGAATGACCGAAACCAACCCCGTCGCCGCCGCGGCGAAGATCAAACCGTGGATGGAGGACTGGTCGTGGGAGGAGCAGCTCGATGTCCTCGAAACCGCTGGACGTCCCATCCCTGGCCTGCAGGTGAAGATCGTCGACGAGAACTTTGAGCCGCTCCCACATGACGGAGAAGCCTTTGGCGAGCTCCTCATTCGAGGCCCCTGGATCGCTTCGGAGTACTACAACGATCCACGTTCTGCGGACTCGTTCGTCGACGGCTGGCTGCGAACCGGCGATGTCTGCAAGATCACGCCCGATGGCTACATCAAGATCACCGACCGCGCAAAGGACGTGATCAAGTCCGGAGGCGAGTGGATCTCATCACTTGATGTCGAGAATGAGATCATGGCTCACCCAGAGATCGCCGAAGCCACCGTTGTTGGCCTGGAACACGAGAAGTGGCAGGAGCGCCCGGTTGCGTTCATCGTGCTCAGAGAAGGCTCCGAACTCACCCCTGACCTGATCAAGGAGTTCCTGACTCCTCGGATCGCGGGGTGGTGGATGCCAGACGAAGTTGTCTTCATCGATGAGATCCCGAAGACAGGCACGGGTAAGTTCGACAAGAAAGTCGTCCGCGCCAAATACGCCGACCTGCTTACAGCGAGGGACAACTGATTCTTGAATCTTCTGCTGAAATCTGGCATCTGAATGACGAAGAGCGCCGCGGCAACGGCGCTCCTCTGTGGCTCGAGATTGGCGATCTCTAACCGAGAACTGACTCCAATTCCTCCCGGGTGATCAACACCGACCGTGCCTTCGAACCCTCCGATGGTCCGACGATGCCCTTGGCCTCGATGATGTCCATGACGCGTCCCGCTCGCGCAAAGCCGATGCGGAGCTTCCGCTGGAGCATCGACGTGGATCCAAGCTGGGACCGCACGATCAACTCGATCGCCTGTCGCATGATCTCTGGATCCTCGCCATCGAATTCCTGCACATCTGCTGCCTTCTGTTGTGCTTGTTCGAATACTTCCTTGTCCCTGTACTGCGCATCACGCTGTTGCCTGACCCAGTCAACGGTCGCATGGATCTCGGACTCAGAGACGAAAGAGCCCTGAATTCGCTCAGGTTTCGGATCGCGCGCCGTTACGACGAGCATGTCTCCGAGGCCAACGAGCTTGTCTGCGCCTCCTTGGTCGATGATCACGCGACTGTCCGTCTGGGAGGCAACAGAGAACGCAAGCCTCGATGGCACGTTGGCCTTGATGACGCCCGTTATGACGTTCACCGAAGGCCTCTGGGTGGCGAGTACGAGGTGGATTCCGACAGCACGAGCCATCTGGGCGATACGCACGATCGAGTCTTCAACGATTCTGCCTGCAACCATCATCAGATCGTTCAGTTCGTCAACCACGAGGACGATGTATGGGAACCGGTCGAACATCTCCTCGTCGAGCCCACCAGCATCGTGTGTCTCCCGATAGGAGTCAATGTCTCGTACGCCGGCATCGGCCAGCAGATCGTATCGGCGATCCATCTCGGCGACTGCCCACTGCAGCGCATCCGCAGCCTTCTTCGGGTTGGTTATCACCCTTGTGAGTAGATGCGGCACATCGTTGTACTGACCCAGTTCAACACGCTTCGGGTCAACGAGGATGAGCCTCACCTCATCGGGCGTGGCTCGCATCAGTATCGATGTCAAGAGTGCGTTGACCATGGAAGACTTCCCTGCGCCGGTGGCGCCGGCAATGAGAAGATGTGGAAGCTCGGTCAGACGCAACATACGTGGCGTGCCGGAAACATCCATGCCGAGACTCACGAGCATCGGATCGTGGTCGGTTTTGGCAACGTCCGAGGTCAGGATGTCACCAAGAGTGACAAGACGACGCTTTCGGTTCGGGACTTCGACCCCGATGGCCGACTTGCCCGGAATCGGGGCGAGGATGCGGACATCCGCCGATGCAAGGGCGTACGCGATGTCGTGGGTGAGGGTCGTCACCTTGTTGACTTTGACACCAGGGGCAAGTTCGATCTCGTATCGGGTGACCGTCGGACCAGGAACGATTCGGATCAGCTTTGCGTCCACGCCGTGTTGATGGAGCGTCTCTTCAAGTGCCTCACCTGTCTGGCTGAGACCGCGCCCATCATGGCTCTCGTGCTTCGAGAGCCTCAGGATCTCAAGCGGGGGGAGCTCGTATCCGTCTGTCTTGATCGCTTTCGGAACCTTCGGTTCCTTGGGTGACGGATCCGTCGGCTTCTTCTCTGATTTCTTCTGTAGGCCAGCCTTCCTCGCAACCGGGCCAGCATCCATTGTGGTTGCCGGGCGGGGGGGATGCGCGAGAACGACAGCCTCGGAACGCTGCACACGGGCCATACCGAACCAATTCCACAGGCCTGAGAAGCTCGAACCGATCGAACGAAGGACGTCGCCAAGCGAAGCCCGAGTTATCAGCAGCGCACCGACGCCGATCAGCGCGACAAGTAGGACAAACGTACCCCAATACCCGACCACCCGCTCAAGGGGATATGCGATCAGCGATCCGACGACGCCGCCGGAGTCCTCGACAGAGTTCTCTGTCCCAGCAATCGGCAGATTGCCGGTGAGAAGGTGAAAGAACGAGAGCGAACCGACGAACAACACGGTCGTGCCGACGATGGTCTTCGGGTTGTCGTCGCCACCCAGGACGCCGATCAACGAGAGACCGGCGGTGGCGAGTGCGAGGGGTACAACGAACGCCCACACGCCGAAGAGCAGCCGAGCAAGCGTCGATGAGGTCGATCCGAAGGGTCCCGCAAGATCGAAGAAGGACAGGAACACGAGAACGCCCACAGCGATGAGGACAATCCCCCAGACGTCTGCCTTGTGGTCGCCGAGGAGGTCGCCGACCTTTCGTGGGACGGCCCCCAGCGCGGAGGTTGTCCTCGAAACAAGTGACGTCTTCTTCTGTTTTCTCCTTGCGGTACTCCGCCCCGTGGCCCTACTCGCGGTTGTGCGTGTAGCCATGGGATATCAACTGTACCCCAGGTTCGTCGTAGAACAAACCACCATCCGCGCGATTTCTCGCGCGGAGAGTTACATCGGTGTAATTCTCACACCTTCCCGGGATATGCTGAGATCAGACCTCGATGACGACAGGAAGCACCACGGGGCGCCGTTTCACGGTCTTCTTCACGGCTCGCATCGCTGAGTTGCGGATGCGGGTACGCAAGTGGTCCGGGTCGATGGGAACCTCGAGAGACGCAACCGACTGCTCGACGCGCTCCTTGATGATTGCGTGGAGATCGTCGTCGTCCGTCGTGACGCCGTGAGAATCGATGTCCGGTCCGATGAGAATCTCGCCCGTCGAGAAGTCGACGCCGATCGTCACGATGAGTACTCCATCGTCTGCAAGGTGCCTCCGGTCACGGATGATGCTGTCCGCTCCCCCGACCTCGGTGCCATCCACATAGACATAGCCTGCAGCAATCGCACCGCGCTCGACACGCAGCTCGCCATCCTCGAGCACGACCATATCGCCATCCTCACAGATCTCCACCTCGGGAATGTTCATCTCCCTGCCAAGTGCAGCATTGGCGACCATGTGGCGATACTCACCGTGCACAGGCACCAGGGCATCTGGACGAACAACGTTGTAGAACGTCTTCAACTCCTCAGCAGCAGCGTGACCGGACACATGAACATGGGTATTGCGACCATGGAAGACTTTCACGCCTGCCCTGTACAGGTTGTTGATGACACGAGAAACCCTGGTTTCATTCCCGGGGATCGGTGTGGCAGAGATGATGACCGTGTCATCCTCGCTCAGGGAGATCGAGCGGTGTTCGCCCGCGGCCATGAGAGACAGCGCCGCAAAGGGCTCTCCCTGGTTACCCGTCGAGATGATCGCGGTTTGGGAGTCGGGCATGTCGACAAGCTCGTTGAGATCGACAAGGGAGCCCTCCGGTATGTCGAGGACACCAAGGTCCATCGCGATCTCTGAATTTCTGAGCATCGATCTTCCGATGAAGGCGAACTTGCGACGATCTCGAACGACTGCGTCGACGGCCTGCTGCACTCGATGGACATGGCTTGCAAAACACGCGACGAGGATGCGACCCTCTGCGTGGGAGACGATCTCATCGAGGCGCTCCCCAACCGTTACCTCAGAAGGCACGTATCCCGTGCGCTCGGCGTTCGTTGAGTCTGCAAGGAGCAGTCGCACACCTCGTTGTCCGATCGTCGCAAACGAGCGGAGATCGGTCGGAACACCGTCGATCGGTGT
>QMQC01000064.1 GCA_003648875.1 Actinomycetota bacterium | reverse complement strand
CTCTCGTTGTCCGCCGTGATCGAAAATACGGAAACGTTCCTCCTCGCGGGCGAGATCGCCGACGTGGTTGTCGGATTCCTGTGGGCGACCATCGAGCCGATGCTCGGAAGGGCACATGGATCGACTATCGGACGAATGCGGCTCATCTATACCGAGCCTGAAGCAAGAGGAGTCGGTGTCGGTCATACGATGCTCACTGAGGCGATGAAGATTCTCAGAACCCACGGTGTCCGTCACTTCGACGCCCCCGTCGGACCAGGTCAACGTGCGGCCAAGAACTTCTACGAGTCCCACGGATTCGCTGCACGCTCGATCATCATGTACTCGGCAGACCCGGCGGCCAACGATGATGCCTGATACCCCCGACGGCAGCGAAGCCGTGGAACTGATGAAGGCCTTGATCAGGAACGCATGTGTGAACACCGGTGAGCCCACATCGGGCCACGAGATCCGTTCAGTGCGGACCATCCAGGAGTATCTCGGTGACCAGGGCACGGTGGTCGAACCGATCCCCGGAAGGGCATCAGTGATCTATCGCGTTGAGGGAACCGAGCCGAACCGACAAACCCTTCTTCTGATCCCCCACCTGGACGTGGTTCCGGCGACAGCCGCTGACTGGTCCCATGATCCTTTCGCCGGCGAGGAAGATGGCGGATTCGTCTGGGGTCGTGGCGCTGTCGACATGCTCAATGTCACGGCAGCCATGATCGTTGTGTTCCGTTGGATCAGGGATGGAATCATCCCTGCCCCGATCGGCGACGTGATCCTCGCATGTGTTGCAGATGAGGAAGCAGGAGGGGTATACGGGGCCAAGCATCTCGTCGAGGAGCACTGGGACCTTGTCGCGTGTGACTATGTGCTCACCGAGGTGGCGGGACCGACATTGGGTACGGCAGGGCACCGCTCTCTCCCCGTTACCGTTGCGGAGAAGGGACCCATGTGGCGCACCGTAACGGCAGGAGGAATTTCCGGTCACGGGAGCCAGCCCTATGGACGATCGAACGCGGTACTGTCCCTGTCGGAAGCCTTCTTCAAGATCGGGTTGGCACCCCAACCGGTGGGCATTACGGAGGTGTGGATCGATTTCGTCCCTCACCTCGGCCTGGGCGCCGATCTGGCACATATGCTTGTGGATGAGAACCAGATCGATGCTGCCATCGAAATTGTTTCAGAGGATGATCCGACCCTGGCTCGATGGATTCACGCGTGCACCCATATGACGCTGTCACCCAACGTTTTCAAAGGCGGCACGAAGATGAACATGATCCCGGACGCCGCACACGGCGACATCGACATTCGCCTCCTTCCGGGTCAGGATCGTGCCGATCTCGAGGATCATCTTCGGAAGGTGCTCGGCCCAGACCTTTTCGAAGGTCTGGAACTCGAGCCTGTCCACGATATGGAAGCGAACGGTTCCGAGGCACAAGGCCCCCTCTGGGACGCGATCGGTGATGCTGCTGAGATCCACCTCGGGACGAGGGAACTTGCGCCCACGCTTACCCCTGTGACGACGGATGCACGGTTCTTCCGCGACCTCGGGATTCCTGCATACGGGGTCGGGCTGTTCGACGATGCGATCTCGTTCCCCGAGATGCTCGCGATGTTCCATGGCGTCGACGAAAGGATTACGGCTGCCTCCGTCAGGACAACGACCAGATTCCTGGCTTCGGTGGTCACGGCGTTCTCAGAGCGCATACGAGTCATCGAGTAGCGAACCCCGTGCCCTGTCCACCACGACTCCGAAACGCTACTCGATGAACCGGAATTCCGGCACGATCGTGTTCGACCTCGATGGCGTCGTCTACCTCGGCTCATCGGCAATCGCAGGAGCAGCATCAACGATCTCCGAGCTGACCGCACGTGGGTGGCAGTTGCTCTATGCCACCAACAACTCGACGAAGACTCCGGAATCGGTTGCCGGAGTGCTCCGCGACCGAGTAGGTGTGAACGCAGATCCTGGTTCGATCGTCACATCGGGAATGGCCGCAGCTTCCTACCTTGCTGAGAATCAACTGGAGTCGGCATATGTGATCGGGTCTCCCCAGCTCAAGAACACTGTCAGGGCAGAGGGTATCGAGGTTGTCGACAGCGAGGGGCCCGACGCTGTTGTCGTTGGATTTGAGAAGTCCGTGGCGAACGACAAGATCGAGAGGGCCGCTCGATCGGTCGGCCAAGGAGCCGTATTCGTGGCCACGAACACCGATTTCACATTCCCAACCCCGCGAGGAGAGGTACCCGGAACCGGAGTGATCGTCGCCGCAGTTTCCGAGGCCTCGGGGCGCGAGTGTGTGACTTGCGGAAAGCCGGGACGGCCGATGTACGAGTTGATCAATCAAAGGGTCCGAACGGACAGGGTGATAATGGTTGGAGACAGACCCGAGACCGATATCGCGTTCGCACAGGCTTCAGGATGGGAGTCCGTGCTGACGTTGACCGGAGTGACTGCGAGTCCCGCTGATGTCCCTGGACAGTTCGCTCCCGATCGTGTGGTGGCATCGATAGCGGATCTCCACGGAATCATGGCACTTGATCCCCGATGAGGGATAATGCAAGCATGAGTGAAGACCGAGTCCCCGAAACCGTCGAAGATACCCAGCCGGCACCTGACGCGCTCGATTCCGTCGACCCCGCCGATGCGCCTGACATCGCCGAAGGTCTTGCCGCTGGTCTGCAGCGAGAACTGGACCAAACCGGGATCACACCCGAGGCTGAAGCGGAGACCGCCCCCTGACCCGTCGCAGACTCGACACAGAGCTTGTTCGTCGCCAACTGGTCGGGAGTCGCACGGAGGCGAAGCGGGCCATCGATGCCGGTCTTGTTCGAGTTGGCACCAATGCGAGTCCAAAGGCCTCGACCCTTGTCGCTCCGGATGAACCGGTACACATCGTTGCGAGTCCTGAGCCGTTCGTAAGCAGGGCTGGCCGAAAGCTGATGGCTGGACTCGACGCCTTCGACATCGATGTCAGAGGCATCAGAGCTATCGATATTGGTGCGTCCACGGGTGGCTTCACCGACTGCCTCCTCCAACGTGGCGCGTCGACTGTGTCTGCATTGGACGTTGGGCATGGGCAGTTGCACTGGCGGATCAGAAGCGATGACCGGGTGACGGTCATCGAGCGCACAAACATCAGGACGGCTGACCCAGCGTCGTTCGGATCTCCTTTCGAGTTCGTCGTTGCTGACCTGTCGTTCATCTCCCTTCGCACCGTACGTCGACAACTTGCTGATGTTGGAGGCCGGGATGCAACGTGGATTCTCCTGGTGAAGCCACAATTCGAAGTAGGTCATTCTCGCGTCGGCAAAGGTGGTGTGGTCCGCGATCCCTCTGCACGAATGCAGGTGCTGATCGAAGTCCTTGCTTCGTTCGAACAGATCGGAATCGGTTGCGTGGGACTCATCGAGTCGCCGATCACGGGGTCGAAGGGCAACGTCGAATACGTCGCCTGCTTCAGGCGCGGACGCGGTACTGTCACATCCGATACGATCGAATCAACTCTCAGTGGGAATTCGAAGTGAATCAAGTCAGACTCGTCGTGAGAGACGACAATCCCAGAGCGGTGGGAACCGCCGACATGCTCACAGGGCTGCTGGCCGACCAAGGTGTCTCGATCGAAGGAACTGCTCCAAGTGCTGTCGTTGCCATCGGAGGGGACGGAACCGTCCTGCAGGCCGCATCTATGGCTGTCGAGCTAGGTATCCCTGTTTGTGGCGTCAACGTCGGCCGGGTCGGATACCTGGCCGAATTCGCCGAGGATGAGATCGCCGACCTTGCGGAGGCTATCGGCACAGACGGATTCATGACAAGACACCACAGTGTTCTCTCCGTCTCGACGTCGTCTGCGTCGGCCACAGCAATCAACGACATAGTCGTGGAGAAGGTCATCAGCCAGCGCATCATCGAAGTGGCCGTGACGGTGAACGACAGGCCCCTGGCCACCTATCGGACCGATGGGATGATCGTCGCGTCGCCTCTCGGTTCGACCGCCTATTCCCTGTCGGCAGGTGGGCCAATAGTCGACTCGAGCCTTGATGTATTGATTCTGACTCCGATTGCGCCACACAGTCTGCTCACTCGAGCCATCGTTCTCGCTCCTGACGCGGTCGTGACGATCTCAGTGGTCGGCGATAGGCCCGCTCGGATCAACGTCGATGGCAGAGAACTCTGCACCGTTGCACCCGAAGAGCCCATCAACATTCGACGCGGTGACGCCACTGTGGAGTTCCTCACACTCGGGAGACATCCATTTCCACAAGCAGTACGGGAGCAATTCGGGCTCGACCATGCTTGAAGAAGTCGTCGTCTCGAACCTCGGACTGATTCCGGAAGCCATTCTCGAACCAGGACAGGGACTAACGGTCATCACTGGCGAGACCGGTGCGGGCAAGACAGTGATGCTCGGAGCGCTCAGGCTCCTCGTCGGAGATCAGGCGCCGAGGAGTCTCATAGGACCTCACGGAGAGATAGCAGATGTCTCCGCTCGTTTCGTCGGCAAAGAGGAACAGGTTGCGAGAAGGGTCGTAACACAGACCAGGTCCAAGGCATACCTCGACGGTGCGATCACGACGGCTTCAGTTCTGCGTGATGTCATCGGCCCACAGATCTCGATCGTTGGGCAACACGATCAACACACGATCGCCACAGGCAGCGGTGTGCGTCGACTGATCGACAATGTACTGAATGGATCGGAGCGCGAACAGCGAAGAAGTTACGAGGTCGCATGGGAAGAATTTGAATCCGTCCGACGCGAGGCCGACCTTCTTGGATCTGATCAGCGCCTCCTTGCGAGGGAACTCGAGACGTTGCGATTCCAGGTCTCTGAGATCACTGAGGCCGGCTTCCACCCTGATGAGGAGCAGCAACTCCATGATCAAGCGAGCAGACTCCGTAACGCCGAGGTCCTGGCGACAGCGGTCGACGCGGCGCTCACGAGGCTCGGCGATGACGGCGCTGGCACGCCGATCGCTGAGGCGGCCCGATCCCTCGCTGCAGCCGCAGAGATCGATGCTTCCCTCGTCGATCTGGCCACACAAGTATCCGACGTCGTGACAATGGTGTCAGACATCAATGCCGAGATCGCTCGCTACGCATCCGACCTCGAGGTCGATCCCGCCGAACTACAGCAGACAGAGGAACGAGTCGCGCTCCTCTCTTCGCTGAAGAGAAGGTATGGGGACTCCCTCGAAGCGATTCTCACGTTTCAAAAAAGCGCAGCGGTGCGTGCGAATGAGTTGGCCGAACTGCTCGAGTCTGCGGACGGAATCGCCCGCAGACTCCAAGAGGCGACCGATGTACTCAATGTGCAGGGCGGTGCACTGCGAGCTGCCAGGCAGTCCGCGGCGACACGAGTCGCCGCGGACGCTGCGACTCACCTGGGTGAACTCGGGTTTGAGGCACCCGTTGTCGAAATAGCGCTCGTCGAGGCCGCACCCACAAGGAACGGCTCCGATGCGGCGACGGTCATGTTCGCCTCCGACGCCGCTCTGGTACCTGGTCCGGTCGCATCGATCGCATCCGGCGGAGAATTGAGTCGGCTCGTGCTTGCCCTGACACTCGCATCTGGGGGCGCAGACGCCGATGTTGTGGCCTTCGATGAGATCGATGCCGGCATCGGGGGAGCGACTGCCCTCGCGATGGGTCGCAAGCTTGCTTCGCTGGCAGAGGGACGACAGGTGATCTGCGTCACCCATCTCCCGCAGGTCGCAGCTTTTGCGGATCGTCACTACGTCGTTGCACGCACGGGCGCGACAACATCGATTTCGGAATCCACAGCCGATGCGCGGGCTGAAGAACTCTCGAGAATGCTTGCAGGCCTCACGTCATCTGAGAAAGGCAAGGATCACGCCCAGGAGCTCCTGGCTCTCGCAGCAGACGTCAAGGGACAGACGACCGATTTCGATCTCTGACCTTTGACAGCAGAGCATTCCGGCTTCAGATCGGGGGTTGTTCATTCCGGACGAATGCGCTGGTATCATCCAACCTTCCGAGGCGGAGGAGATACGTGACCAAGCACGTGTTCGTAACGGGCGGGGTGACATCGAGCCTCGGCAAAGGCATCACCTCGGCATCTCTGGGTCGGCTCCTCAAGGCACGAGGATTCAGGGTCGTGCTGCAGAAACTCGACCCATATATCAACGTCGATCCCGGGACCATGAACCCCTTTGAGCATGGCGAGGTGTTCGTCACGGATGATGGGGGAGAGACGGACCTCGACCTGGGGCACTACGAGCGTTTCGTCGGGGAGAATCTGAGCCAGGATTCGAACGTCACCACGGGATCGATCTATCAGTCGGTCATTCGCAAGGAACGCCGAGGTGACTATCTCGGTGCAACCGTACAGGTCATCCCTCACATCACGAACGAGATCAAGGCGCGCATTCGCAAGATCGGACAGCGGGACGACGTGGACGTCGTCATCACGGAGGTTGGTGGGACCGTTGGAGATATCGAAAGCCTCCCGTTCCTCGAGGCTATACGACAGGTGCGAAAAGATGCCGGAGTGGGCAATACCTGCTACATCCACGTCACTCTGGTCCCCTTCCTCAGCACTTCTGAGGAACTGAAGACGAAACCAACACAGCACTCGGTTGCGGAGCTCCGAAGTCGAGGCATCCAACCGGAGATCATCGTCGTACGCTCCGACCGACCGATCGACGAGTCTGCGACCCGCAAGATCAGTCTGTTCTGTGACGTCGCGACAGATGCCGTTGTGAACCTCGTCGATGTTCCGAACATATCCGGCGTACCCCTCTCCCTTCACGAAGCCGGCCTTGACGATGTAGTACTCCGAGAGCTCAACATGGACGCACCTGCGCCCGATCTTGAGGCATGGGAGGCGATGGTCGACGCGATGGCCAATCCATCGGGGCAGGTAACGATCGGCATTGTCGGTAAGTACGTCGATCTTCCGGATGCCTACCTCTCCGTGGTCGAGGCGCTGCGCCACTCCGGTCGCACGGCCGATGTCAATGTGGACGTCCGATGGGTTCCTGCGGATGACGTCGACGGCATGCTCGTTGAATCCTATCTCGACGGCCTTGACGGCATCCTGGTTCCGGGCGGTTTCGGGATGCGAGGTGTCGAAGGCAAGGTCAAATCCGTCCAATACGCCAGGGAGCATGGTGTTCCGTTCCTTGGGCTCTGTTTGGGGCTTCAATGCGCTGTTATCGAATATGCTCGAAACGTCGTCGGGCTTCCCAACGCACATTCGTCAGAATTCGATCCCATGTCTCCGGACCCTGTGATCGACCTCATGGATACCCAGAAGGACGTATCTGACAAGGGCGGCACGATGCGCCTGGGAATCTATCCGGCGAAACTCGCGGTTGACTCACTGGTCCGGAGGCTGTACGACGAGGAAGTCGTCTATGAGAGGCATCGGCACCGATGGGAGGTCAACAACCGCTATCGCCGACAGCTCGAAGATGCTGGACTCACACTCTCAGGGACATCGCCTGACGACCGACTCGTCGAGTTCATCGAGATCGATGATCACCCGTTCTTCATCGCGACACAGGCGCATCCGGAGTTGAAATCTCGGCCGGACAACCCACATCCCCTTTTCGACGGATTGGTCACGGCGGCACGAAAACACAACGAGGAGGCAGCGGGTGTGAGCAGACATGCTGCATCGGTCGAGCAGAATCGGTGACGAATCCGGACCGATTCCGTGTCAGCCATCGTGAACGAATCCTCGACCTCGGGTTCCTCGACATCACGAGACGAACGATCGAGTCTCCCGACGGTGTGACGTTTGATCGCATTGTCATAGAGCACCCCGGCGCAGTTGCCGTGGTGCCCCTTGCAGGCGAAGACGTTGTCCTTCTCAGTCAATACAGGGCAGCCTGCAGCGACACGATCCTCGAGATTCCGGCAGGAAAGCTCGACGATCCCAGTGAAGATGTCCAAGATGCGGCTCGCAGGGAACTCGTTGAAGAGACCGGCTACAGGGCCGGAGCGCTCCATCATCTCACTGACCTGTGGACCTCTGTCGGGTTCTGCGATGAGCGCATCAGCATATTCGTTGCTCGAGATGTCGAACCAGGCGTCCGGAATCCGATCGGGCCAGAGGAGAGGGCGGCAGAGGTCGTTCGAATGCCACTGGATCAGGCAATCAACCCCGTGG
>QMQC01000063.1 GCA_003648875.1 Actinomycetota bacterium | reverse complement strand
TCGGCAGGGGCGTACCTCTGTTCACCGAACCATGCGAGGGGCCGCTGACGCTGGTCGAGTCACAGGACTTCAGCAACGGCGTCGTGAAACTGGTGTACACCACGTCCGTCGAGAAGGCCAGCTAGCCCTCGACCGTGATGCTCGCCTTCATCGACGGATGGATGGAGCAGAAGTATGTGAACGTTCCAGCCTCCGTGAATGTCTGTTCGAAGGTGTCGCCTGGCTTCAGGAGGTCAGAGTGCCAGATGCCGTCATCAGATGCTGTGGTATGACCGACACTTGTCTCGTCATTGATCCACGTGATCGTGTCACCAACGGATACGGTGATGTCATTTGGACCAAACGCAAAGTTCTCGATCGATACGTCGCCATCGCCGCCGGCAGGTGCTCCCACCGTCGTCGTGGTTTCGTCACCGGACGTACTCGAAACCTCGCTATCGCCTCCAGCAGGTGCTCCCACCGTCGTAGTGGTTTCGTCACCGGACGTACTCGAAACCTCGCTATCGCCTCCAGCAGGTGCGCCTACCGTCGTAGTGGTTTCGTCACCGGACGAGCTCGAGCAGGCGGCAAGAAGCACCGCCCCCGCGACTAGGCCGCCGAGCAGCATGTTTCGCTTGGTCATACGTTCTCCAGACTGACGCGCCTCCCTTCCAACAACCGACATCCAAAAGATATTCTGCAAGAACCTGCGATTCGACTCCCACGGAAGACGCATCGGACAGCAACGGGCACGTGGATCCCGTCATCGTGTTCACCGACACTTCACTCCAGCAATCCAGCACCTTGTGAGAGCGCCGAGGCCTGCATGATGACGGCTTCGGCGATGGCAGCAGTCCAAGCAGACCGCCTCCTCATCGAACAGTTCTTCGAGCTCGAGTTGCTCGCCGCATCCTTGGGTGATGAAAGTGACTTGGATGCAGATCCGCTGCTCAGCTCCCTGCGCACGGTGTACGGTCGGTTGGCAACGTTGAGCAGCGGCGTCGTGTGGTTCGACGAGCATGGCAACGTCGTCTTCGCAGCATCTGCGAGTTCTACACACCTTGGCGCCAATGCCGATCAGATCAAGAGTGGTGTGGGTATCAACGTTCGAAGTGTGTCGATGCCGTGTCTCTCTCCAACCTCAAGCCATGTCGAGGTCGCCCTGAGCGTGCCTGTGTACGACAACGAAGGCTCGAGGCGTGGCACTCTCGTCGGCTTGCTCGATCTCACAGAGCCACTTGTGACGGATCTCGTTGAGCCCACAAGAATCCTTGGTTCGACTGGGCACGCCGATCTCGTCGATGAGCGGGGCCTGGTCCTGGCCTCGACCAGCCCAAGCCACGTGCTCCAGGCAGGGGATCATCCTGAGCTCTACGACGCAGTTGCACGAGATCGCGTGCCGAACGTCAAGCGTGTCGCACACAATGCGGACGCGACGAACCTCGATCAGTCGCCGTGGCATGTCATGGCGTACGTGCCTCTGCGTACCGCACCGTGGGGTGTGGCAATGGGAGCCAGCGAAGCCGAGGTCCTAGCGTCTGTTTCGCGACTGCGAACTCGATTCATTGCCATCGGCGCTGCAAGTCTGGTGACCTTGCTGGCGGGGGGTGCTCTTGCGGTTGGTGTTCGCAGGAGAACTGAGCAGATTGACGGGCGCGCTACCTCAGTGCTCTGCGGACATCTCCTTTGGCCCGGGCCGGATCGCGCTTTGAACGCCAGTAACGCAGACAACTCCGCGACCTGTGGTCGCGGAGTTGTCTGGGTTGGTCGTCTCAGGTCGTATCAGCCGGTAGAGAAGATGTCGGCCGTCATGGTCGGACCATGCGTCGTGCAGATCAGCTTGTAGTGACCGGCTTGGTCGGCATCGAAGCTCACTGAGTATTCCCGCCCTCTGTTGGCCGTGAACGCATCCACAACGGTGGATCCATCCGGGGCCTGGACGAAGATCAGATGCTCGTCGCCGTTCACACCGAACATGCGAAGCGTCACGGAATCGCCCTTTGCAACTGTCATTGCACCTGGGGCGAACATGTATGTCGCTACCTGGAACTTGGCGGGGTTCTCAGCGTCGTAGTCACCTGGCGCCTTGTACCCGTATCCCTGCGACAGGGATGTCGGATCAACATCGGGTGCAGGAATTCCGTCTGTTGCTCCCTTGACCTCAATCAGCTCCACATCGAACAGGACGTCCCCGGGCTCGGCTCCGCTATCGCTGCTGCACGCAGCGACCACGAGCGCGCTGATCGCGACGACCGTGATCAGGTGTCTGAATCTCATCATTCTCCCTTTCGGTTGGTACGAGATGGGAGCGTCGTGACGCTCCTCTCGTCTGCACACACCGTATGGCCTCTGCCGGTTGGCCGGTAGGGTCCGGGGTCGCAAGATCTGTGGTCCCAAGGTCCCCTCGGTTTCCGACCATGGTCCGGCGTCATTCTTCGTACAATGGCCTCGTTCGACATCTTGGAGCACCCATGCAGATCCCCGGCATCAATCGACTCACATTCGCTGGCCAGTTCCTGCTCTTTGGTCTCGGAATTCTTCTGATCGGCATGGTCACGATCGGACTCTGGTTGCAGTCGAACGTCAGAGAGGCTGTGATTGACAGGACAGCAGGCGTAGCAGCCCTCTACGTCGACAGTCTCGTGAGTCCGTTGATCCAAGATTCGCCACTACACGGGCCCGTCTCCCCCACAGCCAAGACCGAACTCGATCTCCTCATCGAAAGAACCTCCCTGGATTCAGAGATCGTCTCCGTCAAGATATGGTCACCGAACGGAGTGATCCTCTACAGCCCCAACGCTGATCTCATCGGCCACAAGTTCGATGTCCAGGATGACCTCGGCCGCGCCTTCGCCGGAGAGGTCGTATCTGAGCTGAGCGACCTCTCCGAGCCGGAGAACGAATATGAGCGGAAGTCCTGGGACAGGTTGATCGAGACCTATGCCCCGGTCCGCAACGAGAGCACCGGTTCGGTGATCGCAGTCACCGAGTTCTATCAGCTACCTGATGACTTGATAGCAAAGATCCAGAGAGCCCAGCTGGAAGGTTGGGCCATCGTCGGGTTCGCAACCCTGATCATGTACGTTCTCCTTGTCGGCATGGTGCGCCGCGCCAGCGGGACGATCGCGATGCAGCAGGCCGAGCTCTTTGCAAGCGTGGACGAGCTGCAACACGCTCTCGATGAGAATCAACTCCTTCAGACCAAGGTCAACACGGCGGCAGCGCGCACGACAACGCTCAACGAGCGATTCCTTCGTCGGGTGTCCGCAGACATCCACGACGGTCCTGCCCAAGATGTTGCGCTTGCTCTCCTGAGGATCGAACACATTGCCGAGTTGACGGAGGGCAACGGAAGCGGGTCCCATCAAGAGGTGGAGACACTCGCAACTGCCCTGAGTTCAGCGTTGACGGATCTCAGGGCGATCACCCACGGTCTCAGGGCACCGAGCGTCGAAGGCCTCACTCCGTGTGACGCTGCCATGCGCGCAGTGTCTGACTTTGGTCGCATATCGGGTGAACCCGTCGATTTCGATTGCGATGAGGAATTCGGCCGTGGACCAACTCCTGTGAATATCACCATATACCGTGTGGTCCAGGAGTCATTGGCGAACAGTTTCAAACACGCGGGTTCCGCCTCCAGACACGTGCTCGTGACCGACTCCGGGGGATTCGTCGATGTTGAGATCAAGGACGACGGGGTTGGCTTCGATGCGAGGGCGGGTACCGGTGTGGCAACTCTCGGTCTCGTCGGGATGCGGGAACGAGTCGAGTTACTCGGCGGGACGTTCTCCGTCCAGAGCGCCACGAGCCAAGGCACCATAGTGAGAGCTCGCCTACCACTTGTGATCGAGGGCACAGATGACTGAGACGATACGCATCCTCGTTGCCGACGACCATCCGCTGTTCCGCGAGGGTGTGGTGAACACCTTGGGTGATGAACCCGACATCGAGGTGATTGCAGAAGCGAGCGACGGTGAAGGTGCGGTCCAGCAGACTGTTGAACTTCTGCCTGACATTGCGATTCTCGACTTAACGATGCCCGGCATCGGCGGGATCGCTGCGACGAGCGAGATATCTGCGCGGTGTCCAGCGACCGCCGTCCTCATACTCACCGTGTCCGAGGACACTGACGATCTGCTTCAGGCTCTCAAGGCAGGAGCTCGTGGTTACGTTCTCAAGGGTGTTTCCGGACAAGGATTGATCCACGCGGTTCGGTCCGTGACTGCTGGCGAGGTCTACATCACACCTGCGCTTGCATCCGGGATTCTGAGCGAGATGACGCGCGATGATCAAGCCGACCCCTTCGAGAGCCTGACTGGGCGAGAGCACGAGATCCTCGAACTCGTGGCGGCTGGGCTCACA
Organism: Actinomycetota bacterium; assembly: GCA_003648875.1. GTDB lineage: Bacteria > Actinomycetota > Acidimicrobiia > Spongiisociales > UBA5794 > B3-G11. The sequence continues at coordinate 3,848 of QMQC01000063.1, read as the reverse complement.
AACCGTGAGATCGGTGAGCGTTTGTACTTGGCAGAGAAGACCGTCAAGCACTACATGACGAACGTCCTGCAGAAACTTCACGTCCGCAGCCGCGTCGAGGCTGCTCTGCTGGCTCAGCGGAGGAGCTTCGAGAACCGATCGTGAGATGGATCTCCGGCCCACCGCACTCGATCCTCACTGCTCTCAACGATCGGGGGACCGGTCCGACAGGGACCGCGAACGCAGTTGAAGCACTCTCTCTGGCTGCTTCCGCACTGGACGAGCCGACATATGCGGCAGTAGCAGCCGATCTCGTCACCGAACTCGTCGTAGATATCGATCGATCAGGGGTCGAGTGGACGATCGGTGACATCGCTGCGGTCATTGGTGCGCTGAATTCCTTCGCAGCCGCATCTGAGGAAGGAACGGCAGATCACGCGCTGTCTGCCCTCGAGAAGCTCGTCCACGAGGCTGTCCTCTCCTCCGGACTCGTTCTCGCATTGAATGATCCCGTCGAGGTTCTCAAGGACCTCGGGCTGGATGGTGAGACGCTCGAGGATCTCGACATGGATCCGAGCGTCGCCCCGACCGGATCACCGGACCTCGCCGCACACGCCGGAGTTGAAGGAGGATTCTGGGTCGCAGCATCTGAACCGGGCGATCCCGTGTCAGCCATGTACCTCGCACGAAGGCTCCTCGAAGCCGGATCACGGTCGCAGGGCGCCCTGGTGTCGTCGACCACTGTCGGTGAGGATGCCGACACTGTGGCCTCGGTCGATGCGAACATCACCATCGAGATCGAATCGAGAGACTTCGCTTTCTTCCCACCCTCGATTGATGTCCCGACGGGCGCAACCGTGACCCTCCGGCTCATCAACCTGGGCGTTGTGCCTCACAACATCAACATTCCCGAACTCGGCGCCTTCGTGGAAGCCGAGGCCGGCGCAACAGAAGAGGTCACGTTCACGACACCTGATTTGACGACAGTTGCGGAGTTCCTCTGTAACCTTCCGGGCCATCGAGAATCAGGAATGACAGGTGAGATCACCGTGATACCGATAGAAGTAGCATCCGCAACCGTCGCTCTCCCGGACGATGCCCCGGTGGCAGCGTCGTCATCACTCATCCCGCCCTTGACGTCCGGCAGTTCAGAGCCAGGGTTCGGTCTCGGAGGCCTCGTCGTACCTTTCCTCGGACTCCTCTTCCTCATGCTCATTGCAAGCTCGTGGGCTCTTTGGCACCTCACCCTGGCTCTGGACGACGGATCAGCACCTTCTCACCGGACTCGGCCTTCACCAACGAATGCGAGGCAAGCATGAGTCGCCGTTCAGCATCTGTCTCCGCCGCCGCTCTGTTGCTTGTACTCTCCATGTTCGCGCTTCAGGCGTGCTCGTCGTCTAACGGCAATAGTGACGCTGCGGATGAACAAGCGATCGAGCAAACAGCCTCAACGTCGGACAGCAGTGCCCATGATGAGACCGACCACGATCACGGCGAGCAACCCGAGACAAACAACGACGACGAGGCCCTGTTGGTCGTCACTGGAACGGTGATCGACGTCAAGGGCGATCTCACCGCCATCACACTCATCACACTCCTCACAGAGGACGGAGAGAAGGTCGACTTCGTCCCTGCTGACGGCGTCCTGTTCGACGGCGGACCGATCTCTCACGTCCGTGATCACTTGATAAGTGGCACACCGGTCAAGTTCGAATATCGAGAACTCGATGACGGTTCACTTGAAGCCCTGACACTCGGAGACGCTCATGAATAGCCCACTCGACCACTCCACCAACCGATTCAGCCGCAGGCCGCGCCCGAAGGTCATGCTTCTCATCCTTGGTGCGCTCGCTGCAATCGCGTTCACGGGATGCGGAGAGACCCCAACATTTCCCGACGACAGCTTTGCCGTCATAGCGAACGCAGACATCGGCACGGGACCGTCTCGTCTCCTCATCGGCGTCGTATCCGAGAGCGAGGGCAGGCTCGGTTCGCCGGAAGACGCAATGAGCGTGCGCATCGGCCCCGCAAACGATCCTTCCAACGAGGTGACAGTGACACCGGTGTTCACCTGGATCATCGACGGAGCTGTGGGACTCTGGCGTGCGGACGTGGAGTTCGCCCACGCCGGACCATGGCAGCTCGTCGTGGAGCCGGGATCCGGCGACGCACTTGACCCCATCCAGTTCCTCGTTCTCGAGGAGACCAATGCACCGAACATAGGAGCGGTCGCTCCCAGCTCTGTCACTCCCACCCTGGGCGACACGGCACTCGCAGAACTCACCTCGGACTCTGACCCGGACGAACGGTTCTACGAGGTGAGTCTCGACGAGGCAATCGCCAATGGCGAAGAAACCGTACTCGTGTTCGCAACCCCCGCTTTCTGTGCGTCCGCCGCTTGCGGACCACTTCTCAACATCACGAAGGATGTCGCTGATGACTATCCGGCAGTCCGGTTCATCCATGTCGAGGTATACGAGGGTTTCACCGAGCCAGGTTTCGTGCCGGACGCGAGCCACCTCGCTCCGTCGGTCGGTCCTGATGGATGGAATCTGCCATCCGAGCCATGGGTCTTCGTCATTGACGGATCCGGCAACGTCACCGCCCGATTCGAAGGCGTCATGGATGCCATCGAACTCCATGAAGTGCTCGGTTGAGCCGATGACACGACACATCTATCCCACGGATAGCCGGGAATTATCACACAGTTATGACACCAGACACAATCATCAATGACTCCCACAGAGATTGACAAATAGAGGACCAAACCGTGGATCACCAAGCCCCAACAAACCAGACGGCAGCCATCCGACCATCACGCGGTGGCGCCTTCACACTGCGTCAGATGGCGTTCCTCATCGCGGCAGCGGTTGTCGCGTTTGTCGGGACGATCGGGCCTGCCGTCCTTGCTGCACCTGTGACAGTCGTCATCACGAACTCACTCAGCCCAAAAGACCTCACGGTCGCCGTTGGTACAACCGTTACTTGGGACAATCAGGACAACGACGACCACCGTCTGGAATTCTCCGGCCCCAGGTCATACGAACTCGACCTCGATGAAGGTGAGTCGCGCTCCATAACCTTCGACACTCTCGGGACCTATCAGTACTTCGATGACAGGGATGACGACAACTCGAGCTACTTCGGCACGGTCACCGTTACGGAATCCGGTGGGGGTGGCTCGACTCCGACGACAACTGTGCCCTCTTCCAGCGGCTACACCGTCATCATGCGGAATGATTCGTTCAGCCCACGATCGTTGACGGTTCCCTTGGGTGCCACCGTGAACTGGGAGAACCGCGACGGCGACGATCACGATGCAACCGCCAACGACGGTTCCTTCCAAACTCCTCTCTTTTCCACCGGCACTCGATCGATCGCATTCAACACAGCGGGCTCCTTCCCCTACTTCTGCACGCAGCACGGCGGCATGACCGGCACGATCACCGTGACCGGTGGAGGCGGCTCAACGCCAACGACAACAGTTCCCCAGTCTCCGACGACAACGCTTCCATCGACACCTTCGCCTGGTGGCGATGTGACGATCTTCGACAACGGGTACACGCCGTCGTCCAAGACGATCGCGACAGGGACGACACTCGTGTGGTCGAACACCGGAGCCCTTCCACACACCGTCACCGACACCAACGGGTCATTTGATTCGGGGTTCGTGATGGCGGGCCAGACATATGCGCGCACCTTCAACACGCCCGGTAGCTATTCGTACTTCTGCACTCTCCACCCCGACATGACCGGATCGGTCACCGTAACGAGTGGCGGTGGCTCAACGCCGACCACAACGGTTCCCCCATCGACAACGACGACAACGCTTCCACCGGCACCGGCGCCTCCTGGTGACATCAAGATGT
>QMQC01000062.1 GCA_003648875.1 Actinomycetota bacterium | reverse complement strand
TCCGAAAGTTCATCAAGTACCTGTTGACCTGCAACACGTCAGAAGTTCTCGTGATGGTGATCGGCCCATTTCTTGGAATGCCCCTGCCCCTCCTTCCGCTCCAGATCCTGTGGATGAATCTCGTGACTGATGGTCTGCCTGCACTCGCCCTCGGGGTCGAACCGGCTGAGGAAGATGTGATGAAACGGCCCCCTCGGTCTGCGACCGAGACGATATTCGGCGGTGGCACAACGATGTACATCGGCGTGTTCGGTCTCGCAATGTCCGTGATCAGCCTTGGCGTCGGATGGTGGATGTGGAACGCAAACGATCCGGCATGGCAATCCGTGCTCTTCACCGTGCTCATCTTCGCTCAACTTGGGCTCGCCCTTGAGGTGCGGTCGGAGAAGCGCTCACTGTTCATCGTTGGCCTGGCTTCGAACAAAGCAATGCTGGCTGCCGTGGCGATTGGCATCGCCGCCCATGTTGGGATCCTCTACATACCTTTCCTCCAGCGAATATTCGGCACCGTCGCTCTCGACGCAGCCCATTTCGCCGTCGCTGCAGCGGGGGCCCTGCTCCTGATGGCTCTCGTCGAGATCTACAAGAGGATCAGGTGACCGGTAGCCGTTGAGCCACGATCCATTGGGTCGGGCGACGCTCGATCAGTCGTCCCCCGCTCAAGGGAGGGCGAAGCGTTGCAGGCCTTCACCGACAGCCTCGACCAGGGCGTCGACCTCTGCTTCGCCCATCGCAGTTGAAGTCGCGGCGGAACAAGTGTTGATCATGAGGAACCCCGCGTCGAAAAGATGATCGATCAGCAGGTTGAGGCGCAGGGATTCATCGGTGGTTACGAATGCCTCACGGTAGTTCGTCGGCGGACTGGCCTTGAGATGCACTCTGAACATCGAGCCTCCACCGCTGACACACGCAGCCACACCGGTGGCCTCGATCACATCCTCGATACCGTCCACTGCACGCTTCGCAAGCTCGTTGACATGTTCAATCGCTCGCCCGTCGTACAACTCCATCGCGGTGAGTCCCGCTGTCATGGTGATCGGGTTCGCCGAGAAGGTTCCTGAGTGAGGAAACAGAACCGTTTCGGCCAACGGGTTCATGACGTCCATGACGTCTGCCCTTCCGGCGATCGCGCCCACGGGGAAGCCACCACCGATCAACTTGCCCAGTGCCGTCACATCGGGGCTCACGCCGTACCACTCCTGAGCTCCGCCATATTCCGAACGGAACGTGATGACCTCGTCGAAGAGGAGCAGGGAGCCATCGCCACCCGTCCAATCCCTCACGGCAGTCATGAAGTCACCGGAAGCCGGGATCAGGCCAACCCGATGCGGCATGAGATCGAGAAGAACTCCGGCCAACTCACCCCTGTGTGCATCGAGGATCGCTATTGCTCGCTCAGGGTCGTTGAATGGGATCACGACAACATCTGTGAGCACTCCGGGTGGCGTGCCATGGGCAACAGGGACCGCCACAGGATTCGCCTCGTGCCCCCAATTCGACGGATTGGCCGTCTGGCTGATCTCTGCGTAGTCGTAAAGGCCGTGATATGCGCCTTCGACCTTTGCGATCTTGTGGCGACCTGTGAATGCTCTCGCTGCCTTCACCATACCCATCACTGCCTCAGTGCCCGAGTTGACGAATCGCACCTTGTCAAACCCGTCGTTGCGTCCAACGATGTGCTCAGCGAACCGGATCTCAATCTCGGTTGCCAGAGTGAACGCAGTGCCGACCTTGAGCTGTTCTGTCACCGCATGGACGATGGCTGGGTGGGCGTGCCCGTGGATCAGGGACGCCATGTTGTTTGCGAAGTCAATACGTTCGACACCCTCGATATCCGTGACACGACAACCCGAAGCGTGATCCACGTAGAGGGGATGAGGCTTGCGCAGTATCGTGTTTCGGCTCACTCCACCCGGAAGTACCTCCATCGCTCGCTCATACAACGAGGCGCTCAGTGACTGTGCGTCGTTGTCCACTTCGGACATCATGTCACCTCCGGAGCTACATCTGGGGTCGGAAGAAGCTCGCCGGCTGTGCGCTCCCTGACGTACTCGAACTCAACCTGAGGGGAGAGTTCCACCACCTGAAAGCCGTCGTCCGTCACGTCGATCACAGCAAGATCGGTGTAGATCCGATCAACCACGCCAGGACTCGTCAAGGGATAGGTGCAGGACTCGACAAGCTTCGGCTCCCCTGACTTCGTCGTGTGCTGCGTGATGACATAGATCGTCTTTACTCCTGCTACAAGATCCATGGCACCGCCAACAGCGGGAATGGCGTCCGGTGCTCCTGTTGACCAATTTGCCAGATCACCGTTCTGGGCAACCTGCAATGCTCCAAGTACGCACAGATCGATGTGACCCCCACGAATCATCACAAAACTGTCGGCATGGTGGAAGAAGGAGGCACCCTGTACGGCCGATACCCTCTGCTTCCCTGCATTGATCAGCTCGGGATCCCCCATTCCTTCCGCCGGAGATGGCCCCATGCCAAGGAGACCGTTCTCGGTGTGATATATCACCTCGCGCCCCTCGGGCACATGGGCGGCCACCTTCTCGGGAATCCCGATTCCGAGATTCACATAGGATCCGTCAGGGATATCGAGCGCAGCTCGTTGAGCCATCTCATCCCTCGACAGCCCGATCCTCCTTGCGTCGGTCATGGATAGGACACTCCGCGAGCAACCAGCTCGGATTCAAGAGCCGGACTGTCAATCGTGACGATTCGATCGACGAAGATGCCCGGTGTCACGATGCACTCAGGGTCGAGTTCCCCCGGCGTGACGACTTCCGCGGTCTGGACGATCGTGATCCCGGCGGCCGTTGCCATCACCGGTGCGAAATTGCGGGCTGTCTTGTTGAATACGAGGTTCCCGTGATAGTCAGCCTTCTTGCACTTGATGAGCGCAAAATCAGATGTCAATCCGTGTTCAAGGACGAAGTCCCCTTCTCCGAAGGTGCGACGTTCCTTCCCATCCTCGAGGGGTGTGCCAACGGACGTTGCCGTGAAGAACGCTGGGATGCCGGCTCCGCCTGCACGAATACGCTCGGCGAGGGTGCCCTGGGGTACGAGATCGAGGGAGATCCTCCCGCTCCGGTATAGCTCAGGAAAGACAGTCGAGTTCGCAGTCCTTGGATATGAACAGATCATCTTCGACACCCTGCCAGCCATTATGAGAGCTGCAAGACCGACCTCACCGCTTCCCGTGTTGTTGTTGACCACTGTGAGGTTCGTGGCTCCCTGGTCGATGAGGGCGTGGATCAGTTCGATGGGACTTCCGGCTTCACCGAAACCACCGATCATGACGGTCGCACCATCGAAGACGTCCGCTACGGCCTCCTCAACACTTGTGATGCGCTTGTCGATCATCGGCTCATGATCCGCCCGGTGAACCGATCGTCACCGATACTGGCTCACCCACGGTCTCAACACGCACATAGTCGAAGAGACCAGCCTCGTCGAAGATCACCCTGTCCTCATAGTCGTCGAACCAGATCGCATCCGGATTCCGGCCGACGATGCAGACCTTTCCCCTATCCGACGCCTCGGCGGCATTGCGCAGGATCTTGAATATCAGCACGCCCTTCTCTGTACCCGGCACACCGGGTATGGGTTCATTCGTGACGGCAGCTACCTCCGTCTTGCCCTTGTAATGCGTGATCGAGAGACGAGCGTGGGTTTCAACTCCCGAGAGTCCCTTCTGGGACTCGTTCAGGATGTTCCATGCGGTCTCGATCGGCACGTTGAACGCACGGTACGCGACGATGTCTCTTCCGCAGAAGAAGTAGTGGTTCCCCACACCGACCCGGTACAGGGCGCGTTGCATGATGCGAAGTGCGTCAGGGTCATCGTTGATACCTTTGATGATCGGTGCCTGGTTCTCGACCTGGATCCAACCACGCGACACGACCGCATCCATGGCGCGCTTCGTGGCAGGAACCCATTTGAGAGTGCCGTTCGGGTTCTCGATGTACTCCCCATCCGGTCCTTTCTCGAGGAACTCGTCTGGATGGTTGAAGTGCACCATCAACCGGAATCCAACCTCCGGGTACACGTCGTGGAATCGGTCGAGCATCGACAGGAACGCCTCGTCGAACCGATCAGGGTAGAAGGCCATCTCCTTTGTGCCGAGGCGGATGGATTCAACGTCGGCCTCTGCAAGCGCAGAGAGCCACGCTGCGATCTTGCTGTTCGGCAATGCCATCGGGTCGCCCCCGGAGAGCAGGATCTCACGCAGCTTCTCACGGCCAGAGTCAGGGTGACCACCACCGTTGGACTCAACGGCCGCGTTGTGGGCTCGTACGTAGTTCGTGACTTCACCGATCTTGGCGAGACCCTTCTTGGCGACCGTTCCGTCCTGGCGCTCGATCTCCTTGCGGCTGATCAGCTCCTCGCGATAGCAGAAACGGCAATGGGCGGAGCATGTCGAGATGACGTACATCAATCCCATTTCGTATTTGTGGAGAAGACCCTCGACAGGGCTGTAGTCCATCTGGAAGCCCGGATCCTCTGAGCCCTGGAGATTCAGTGTCTCGTCGGGATCGGCCTTGACGAGGCGCTGCAGTGCTTCGGAATTCTTGGCCAAATCGAAGTAGTGGCGCGTGATCTTCACAGGCATTCGATTCTCGACGTCACGCTCGGTTCCACGCAGACCCATCAGCGCAGCGATCTTGTCGCTTGAGTAGAACTCCTTCATGTCCTCGGGAGCCCTGTCCTCGAAGAAGGGGTTCAGTCCGTTGATGATCTGCCGGTCGTACTTGGGGTTCTCGACTGTGTCGAGGAATGCTTGCTCTCTTTCAGTTGGGATGTACATCTGTGTTCTGACCATATCTGATTCTGTCATATCTGATGTTGTCCTTGTCGCGCTCGTGGAGAGGAACGACTGTAACGAAATGCATAGTATCGACATGCTATTGTAACAGAATGCACACAGACGGTCTGCCCGATTCCACAGCAGATGTCGTAGCAGCAGCTGGCGATCTCCTCACCTCATCCGAGCGGCGAATAGCTGAGGCCGTTCTCGCCGAGCCCACCCTGTTGGCGTTCGGAACGGTCTCAGATCTTGCGAAACACGTTGGGACGAGCAGACCGACGATCGTGCGGTTCGCCGTCAAGCTCGGATTCGATGGCTACACCGAGCTCCAGATACACGCCAGACGTAGCCTGTCACATCAGTTGTCCCGACCCTCCGAGCGGATCAGACGGCTGGGCGAATCCGGTGCAGCATCTGCACAGGTAATGCTGGAGGAAGCCCTCGCTGGAGTGTTCGAAGCGGTCGACAACGACCGATTGGCAGTGATCGGCAGAATGATCGCCCGCGCGGGTGCCGTTTGGATCATCTCAGGAGAGACATCACGAGCCGGCGCCCATACCTTGGTGAGCGGCCTGTCGATCGTCCGACCAGGCGTCCAGCTGGTGGAGAGCCATACCGCAGGCGCAGACCTCGCAGAAGCGGGACCGGGCGACGCTGCCATTGCTATCGACTTCCACCGATACCGTAGCCAAGCCGTCAGCACCGCTCGTACCCTGAAGGACACGGGGGTATGGATTCTTGCGATCACGGACGGCCCGCTCTCCCCCCTCGCCGCGGTTGCCAGTGTCAGAATCGATCTGGATATACCCGCAACCGGGCCATTCGACAGTTCCGTCCCTGCGGTTGCAGTGGCAGAACTCATAGTTGCCCGGGTAGCCGCGCTGCTCCACGACCAGGCAACGCAGCGCATCGACGAGGTCGAACGAATGTGGGAAGCGACAGGAACGTTCCTTGCGGAAGCGTAGACCCTTGGCTCTCAGATTCTGAGAGCCAAGCTCACAGAATCTGGGACAAGAACAACTTCGTGCGGTCGTGTTGGGGGTTCGTGAAGAAGTGTTCCGGGGTTCCCGCCTCCACGATCGTGCCGTAGTCGAAGAAGAACACGCGATCCGCAACTTCACGGGCGAAACCCATCTCGTGAGAGACGACGATCATCGTCATACCAGACAGAGCCAGTTCCTTCATCACATCGAGCACTTCCTTGATCATCTCAGGATCAAGGGCCGACGTCGGCTCATCAAAGAGCATGATCTTCGGCTTCATCGCCAGCGAACGGGCGATCGCGACACGCGGCTGCTGACCCCCCGAGAGCTGGCCGGGGTACTTGTTGGCCTGCTCGGGGATTCCGACCCGTTCTAGGAGCCCCATGGCGAACTCGATGGCCTCGTCCTTTGGCTCCTTCCTAACCCACTGGGGGGCCAGGGTTATGTTGTCGAGCACCGTGAGATGTGGGAACAGGTTGAACTGCTGGAACACCATCCCGACCTCGGAGCGAATCTTCTCGATGTTCTTGATGTCGTTCGTCAGTTCGATCCCGTCAACGATGATCGTGCCCTCTTGATGGGCCTCAAGGCGGTTGATGCACCGGATGTAGGTCGACTTGCCTGATCCTGACGGGCCGATGATGACAACGACCTCGCGCTCACGCACGGTCGCGTTGACGCCCTTGAGCGCTTGGAAGTCGCCGAACCACTTCTTCACGCCTTCTGTGATGACGATGGGGTCACCGAGTGTCGTCGACCCTGTCTCCTGATTCTCCATACGAACTCCTTGTTAATCCAATGACCTAGCGCTCACCAACGCCTAGCTTCTTTTCGATGCGGAGGCTGATGCGCGAGAACGTGAAGGTGAACATCCAGTACACGACCGCTGCGAAGAGCAGGGTCACCCGAATCGTCCCAAGGAAGCTGAATGGCTGGGACTGTGCCGGAATGACCGCTCGGGCGATGTGCAGGAAGTCGAAGAGGCCGACGATGGTGACGAGAGATGTGTCCTTGAACAGGGCGATGACCTGGCCGACGAGTGCGGGGATCACAGCTCGCAAAGCCTGCGGCAGCGTGATGAACACGGTCTCCTGGAGGGTCGACATGCCAAGTGCCTTCGAGGCCTCCTTCTGGCCAACCGAGATCGCTTGGAGCCCACCACGGACATTCTCCGCGAGATAGGCAGCGGAGAAGAAGGTCATGGCGCCGATCGCCGTCATGACCCCGGTCAGGTGGATACCCTGTGGCAAGGCCGCAGGCAGCATGATGAACGCAACAAGCAGCCATGTGATCAGCGGTACACCACGGACCAACTCGATGTACGCCGTGGACATGAGCCTGAAGATCGGCATTGTCGACGTGCGACCGAGCGCCATCAGGACACCGAGAGGGAATGAGAGGACAATCGAGGTGACGGCCAGTACCAGAGTGAGCGTGAATCCGCCGAGGAACGAATCCCTCGATACGTCGATACCCGATGCGTTCGACGTTATCCACGTCGCGAACACGATGATGAATGCGGTCCCGACCCATGTCATGACGTACTTCCGCTGATTCGCCCCCTCACCACCAAAGGTCCGCCCGGCGAGAGCGAACAGGGCAAGAGCGAGCAATAGGAACCTGATCACGAACTCCATCGGGAAGAGCAGCGACACGAATGCCAGAAGCAGGATGACGGCGCCGATGATGCGCCCGACTTCTCCGGTGGTGGGCTTGGCGACGTAGTTGATGACGACCCAGCCGACCGCTGCGAACACAACAAAGATCGGCAGGTACCAAGTGAGAGCACGCCCTACGTCGACCTGCGGCGCCCGTAGAACGATGAGCACGATGACCGGGAAGCTGAACACCCACAGGACCATCAGGATCGATCGAGCACGGGCCTCGTTGAGGCGAGGTCGAAGGGCATTGACGACCAGATACACCGCTATGCCAACGAAGTAGAGAACCGTCCAAGGAACACGCGTCGACATCGCAATCGGTTCCTGCGCGATGGACTGTACACCGTCGATCTTCACCGGCCATGGAAGCTCGACCGTCCATATCGCCACGATCACGAACCCGATCGCAACGGCGACGAGGCCAAGAACCGGGATCAGGGGCTCCTTGGTTCTGTCTCCAAGCCGTGTGCGCAACACCCAGCCAGCGAGGAGGAACACGGCGCCCGCAGCGATCCAGATCGCCTTGCCTGACGTCGAGAACGGACTGAGCAACCCGGCCACCACGATGCCACCACCGATGGACATGAACGTCCTGCCGACGTGACGCGGCTCCGACTTGCCTCCAACCTTCCATATCGCAAGTGACGCAACAAGGAGCACGACGACGATTCCGACAGAAATCCAGATCCGAACGAAATCATCCCGCGGGTACTCCAACGTCATCAGGAGCTTCATGTTGAAGGTGACTGCATCCCATCGGCGCAACGGAT